>DEPV01000086.1:13134-25722 GCA_002358955.1 Erysipelothrix sp. UBA3383
CGGGTACTACAGGTACAATCCCCTGTGCTGCAAATAAGATTAAAACTGTATTCACTAATAGTTTATCTGCAATGGGGTCTAAAAACTTACCAAATGTTGTAATCATATCACGACTACGAGCTAAATACCCATCTAAAAAGTCTGTGAATGATGCGACTGCAAAAATCACTAATAAAATAATGTTTTTATAAGATAAGACGGCACTACCAACACTGATAAAACCAATACTAATGCCAAATTGAGCATAAGGAAATACTGCCACCAACACCAAAATCGGTATTAATGTAATTCTAAATACGGTTAATTTGTTTGCTAAATTCATTTTTACTCTCCACTGAATCTAAAAGTTACTGGAATCGGGCTACGACTGCCACTAACACTTGCGTCCAATTCAATCTCTTGGCCGTTAATACTGATGGTATTGTTTAAAGGATATCCTAAAGAAATCTCTAAAACTTTACCGTTTGTTGCTTTTGTTGCAAGGGATACTGATTCTCCCGGATTGTAAACTACACCAGCTTCTGGTGTTGGTTGAACTGCTCCATCCAGTGTAAAACGTAATGTTGTTGATACATTGACACCCACTTCAAATAAGAAGTCAGCATCTTCAGTCCAGTTGCTGATGTCATAAGTACGAGCATCAACTTTTGTTACCGTTAGATCTGTACTTGGTGTTTCTTCATCTGTATTACCTGGTTTTTCACCCGTATCATCACCTGGTGTTTCACCTGGCTTCTCACTATCACCATCTTGATCACTATCATTGTTATCATTAGTTGGTGGTACAGGACGATTGACAATGGGTGTATCACTATCACTTTGAAAAGATGGAATGATCACCTTAACAAAAACAAAGAGTAAGCCAATCACTATTGCCAGTGCTAAAGTGATCAGTGCAACACTTGCAATATCCACTTTAAACATTTTTGATGATGGTTTGCTTACCTTACGTCGTTTCTTTTCAATTCCTTTTTCAATACTTTCCATTTCTTGTACTTTGCTGATGGATAAAGTATCTGTAAATCCTGAAATATTGTCATCCAATTCTGCGCGAATCTCATTGTAATTAACTCCTAATGTATTTGCATAATAACGTACAAAATAAGTTAAATAAGACAAGTCATCTTTGAAAAATGAAATATTACCTTCTTCAATTGCTTTTAATTGAATCTTGGATAACTTTGTTTTCTCACTCATATCGTCTAGTGAGAAGCCAAGTTCCAAGCGTTTTTCTTTGAGTATTTCACCGATTGATTCCACTATAAAGGCCTCCTCGAATTTCTTTACTAATTATACCAATTTTTATATATTCTTTCAATGGTCCCTACCAAGCCTTTAAAAACCACATAAATTACCTTATTCTTGAAAAAAAGCCGTTTTTATACGGCTTTTTTAAGGTTTATTATTCAAATTCTACAACATCTTTGATTCCTAGATGTTGGTTATAGATGGCTAGATAAATACGGTCAATATCATCTTTACCGGGTAAATCACTGATTGGAATGGCAGTTGTGTCTTTAATTTTAGTGACATGTGACATGGTTGAAAATACGATGTCATAGTCATTTTCTTCACTGTAGACATAAACATTATGAAATGAGAAATGTCTTCTTAAGAATTAGACTAAGGAATAAGCATGACTGGTTCCAAGATCACTATGGACTCCTAAACGTAAAGAACGATGTGGTCTTATATTTGGTATGTGAATGTATAAGTTATACATTACTTCACCAAATCGATCACTTAAATCCATATCTAAAAGGTCACCATAACGATTTAAGGTTTGTTTAAAAACTTGGTCTGCACTGGTGTGTTCTACAGCAAAACGTTGTCCAAACATTTTAAATCGGTTCAAAATAGTATCCACATCCGTATCGTTTGCCATTAATTTTAAAAGAATGCTGATGATGACATCACTTGCGCTCTTAAAATCAGAGAGGTGCTGATCAATGTAACTACGACCAAAGTACTTACCCACTTCCTGGTCAAGACTGGTTTCAAATACAGTAATGAAATCAGCAAATTTAATGCGTTCAAACATATCTTCATATTCCATGACGATTTCTGCTTCATTCATAATTTCTTGTTTTAAACGTGCTTCCCCTACAATTCCTAAAATATCTAAGTAGTTATTTAAAAGGTTGGTACGTTGTAGGTTTAATCCTGCAATATAACGTTCAAAGATGGGTCTGTGATCTGTTTGGGGTATATCCATAATTTCATCCACACTTGCAGTGATGAACAATTCAGTAATCAGATGCACCAAACGGACTTCACTTTTTGCAACTATAATAGGTTTTGAATGAGCCCCTTCTTTAATGTAATCAATCTTAGCATCAATCACACTTAAAAAAGAGTTAATGCGTGTAATGGTCTTACGTAGATAAGATTCACTAAAATTAAGATTGTTAGCATGATCATAAATCCTGTATTTTGGATAGAAATAGATATTCATCAATAAGACAATGGTAACTTCTTCTTGATACAATTCTTTCTTAATCATATTCAGAACGCCTAAGGCAATAATATTGATACTGATTGAGTTTGTATCGACTTCCATTAGGAGCAATTCACCCCATCGCGAATGCATGTATTCAACATCGGTTTTAACGGTTGCCTTTGAGCATTCGTTCAAAACCATAATTTCATCAAATTCAATTCGATCTTGAAAATAAGTATTTTCCAAAATCGTCAAAATCCGCAGAGTCTGCGTGCTCACTAACTGTTTCATAAATCCCCCTTTTATAAATATGACTATTAAGTGTACGATTAATTTATCTCTATAATAGCAACCTTTATTGCATAAGCAAAGCGTTAATTAAGCAATTTTATGCAATTGATTGAATATTAAGTGATAATTTACGGGTTTTTATTATACCAAGCTGATAATATTTTATGTTTTTTGTTAAAAAGGACGTATTTATATAAAAGCCTTCAAGTTCTTCTAGCTTCATATTTGTTAGGTCTTAGGGTCACAATTTATAAGGTCTCTAGTTGTTTAAGAATATAAATATTTTTAATCTTTGTTTCATTACTAAGTATAAAGTTGATTTCATAAAAAAAAAGTATCATAAATTCATATAATACTTTTTTTCTATATATTAAATTTTTTAACACAAATAAACTTCTTTTTTAATTCAGCTATTTTTGGTAATGCTTCAAATGTTAAATGTAAAAGTAAGTCTTTGATTTTTGTATTGTCATCAATTTTTTGATTTACTACACCACCATATTGGAAACCAACTGTTTTATCACTCTCAGTACCTAATGTGATGACATTTTGTTCTGTAAGTGTTTTAAATTTCCCGTCTTTTATCAATGTCATTCCATCGAATTGTAAAGATCCTTCTACCGGTTGTAATATAAGGTCAAAGTTTTCGTCTAAATTCGTTAACTCTGATTCACCCTCTCTTGTAATACCATTTACAGTAATATTAACACCACGTGCCGAATTATTGGTAATCGTATAATCCGGAGATTTGATACTTTTATTTACATCGTCCTTGTTATTATAGAAAATTGTGTTTGTTGGAATCACTACATTAATCCAATCATCATCACCTTCAGGAATTCCTGCGTTATCGTCTTCGTTATTTGCTCCTAAAGTTCCACTGATATTAATATTACCTGATGCTTTTTTGTTAATATGTGTTTCATTATTGTTTGATTCAGATGCCTCTTCTGCTGCTGCTGGAACTACTGCCATAGCTCCTACTAATGTTGTTGCTAATAAACCTAATAATACTTTTTTCATATATAAAATCCCCCTTTTTTGATTTTTTTAATTGCCACTATATGTTATGGCTTAATACTTACTGAAACTTTAGCACTTACAATGCCTTGTTTTAGTTTTGTTTCGGCATTGTATATTGATACTTCCGCCGACATTTCATATTCTCCTGCATCAATAATTTGATCCAGAATGACCTCATTTATTTCTTGTCCTGGTAAAATTGCACCTGAGTTGTAAACAACACGACCAGACTCAACTTCGGTCAGTTCAACATTGATTGGATAGACATTTGATTTAGAGTTCTTAACTTTAAAGTTCCCTGCACCTGTCTTTTGATCAAAACTCGCTTCAGGATAAACAAGTAAGTTATAATAACTGCTATCTGCTGCAACTTGAGCTGCTTGTTTGATTTCTTTCTCAGTCATATCTTTAGCGTCTTTACCTTCTGGTAGAAAATCACCTCCGATCACTGGTTCACTGGGACCTTTATTTCCATCTATATAAGAGGTGTAACACCCCTTCACTAGAAATAATAGTAACAGTAATAAAATCAACCATTTTACAATCTTGAACTTCTTGTTTTTTTCCTCTACTGGTGGTCTGCGACCTCTACTTAAATCATTCATAATTTTATTCTCCTTATTTTATATATTCGTATTTAAATGATACATTGTATGAAACATTTCTTACTTTTTCTATAGATCCTTCATATTTGCCTTTTAAAATCATCTGAACAAAATTTTCAGTATTGCAATTATCTTTGTCACCCCAAAACGGAGGCAAGATAAAATAGGATTGATCTGTATTGTTATCTAAACTTAACGGTCCCAATTTAATCGGTTTATCATTATTAATTTCCTCTAACCATAGAGTCAACCAACCATCATATTCACTGTTTAATAACAAGTCATCATATGATGTAATGTGTTTTTTTGATTTAGCCTTTATCAGCGATGACGACAAATCTTCCTTCGGACCTAGGTAGATACCATTATCATAAGAAGATGTTATCTCAGTAATCGTTACCTTAATTGCGGTATTACCTTTGTTAATAAAATTTATTGGGTTGCCAATACCTTCTAAATCTGAGAAGTCACCAACTGTAGGTGAGGTAAAATTCCTAGATGCATTAGTTATAGTAATGTTCTCAAAACGATCAACTACAACTTGAATTTCAATCCATGGATTACCAAAGCTATAGTCATTAAAATTTAGATTAGCTTTACTTCGAGCATAAATATAGTAGGTTCCCGGTTCTAAAGTATTAAGTGTTCTAAAATAGCTCATCTCTGTAAAAATATTTTCTTCAGAAATTAAAACACCATCCAATTCTTCTTTCCCTATATTCAATTGAGATTCATTACTATTTATATTGTCATCAATAAGAAGACTTTTGGTTGTTACCTTATACTGAAATTTATCATGTACAGCACTCTGATTCTTACTTTTAATCTGAAGGTTAATGTCACTAACCCGATCTCCTACTAGACTTTCTCCAATTAGTTCAATATCTTCTGGAAGTTTCGTGTACAGTACAGAATGAAATTTATTAAATAAATTATTAGTAATAATGAATTCACCATTGGAACCAAAATTGAGATTTTCATCTTGCTTTCCATTCTGCAAGATACTCACAACGTAGTTCAAATTCGATATTGGTTTTTGTCTAATAGTCCATTTTGAATCGTATAATGGTCTTTTATTTAGATCACTGTGCTCTAATTTTATATATTTAGGATTGTCTACTTCAAATAAAACATTAGCAGTCAGAAAATCTCCACCATTAACCAACATTTCAAACGAAGAATTTTGCTTCATAGAAACTTTATTTATGTGCAATATTGGTTGTGGATTGTAATCTGATATATATTTGAATTTGGCATTAGCTTCTAAGGATATGTTCATATTTAATATACTGAACTTATATTTGTCAGTATAAACTTCAAAGCTTGCATTCTCAGATATCCTAAGTTCTTTTACCGTATGGAAAATTTGATATTCATTACCTGAAGAAAAATTCTTAACGTAGGTATTCCCTTCAATAATAACTTCAGCAAATCTCTCTGCGAATTCCCCTCCACCTATAATTCCACTCATATCAAATTTATTTGTACCTTTGAGAGTGAGTATCGTATCTTCAGAGTGACTGTGAAATGGTTGTGCTCCATAATTACTAATGTATGTTATATTTTCAAAAATCAAATTAACTCTTTTAGCTAAAGCTTCAACATTAACAATTCCATAATATGAACTTGCACGTTTCTCTTCATCTTCACCTCCATAAAATAAATTTTTTATATAGACTGTTATATCTGATTGTTTAACAAGAAGTGGATATGTTCCTACATCCTTGTGTTCTCTGTAAAGTGTATGATACCCGCCATCAATAACAATGTTATGATTTATTCCAATAGTATAAGAAAGTGGATAATCTTCATATATTATTCTTCCAGGATCTTCGATATCAGCTGCAAATTTGATTTGTTTTGGTTCTGTTTTCGAATGAGGGATCTCAATTGCCTCTCGTAGTTCTTTGAAGTTGGAAACCAGATAAGGATTTTGTTCTGATCCATCACCATCAATATTACTTATTTGATGAGGAATTTCTGCAGAATCTATTTTAAAACTATCAGTTTCATTAGTATTGTTTGAATCATATGTTTGAGTTTGATCTAGTTCCTCTAATTTGTTTGATTCGAGGGATCCTACATTATCTATCATTTCTTCATTTATAGATTCATTAAGATCAATATCATTATTTTTTTCATCAGTCGAGCTAGTATTTTTTTCAGATGTATTGATTTCTGCCGAATCCATAGTTTCTTCTATATTGTTTTCAGCAATCGTAGAACTGATAGTTGAAAATATTAATATACTTACAAGTATTAAGAATGATAGATTTCTTTTTTTACGCTTCATTTGGATCCCCCCTTTCCTTTATTTCTTATATCATTTGAGTTAATAAGTATCATTTATTTTTCTAAGATATAAGCTGTAGTTAATAACTTAAATCTAGTAATTATTGTTATATTTACTCTGCAACAAATTTTTAGCAAATGTAAATTAGTGGTCATTTCCTTGACCGCAAATGAAGTATAACAAGCCGTTTTTTTTATCACAACTAAATAAGTCGAAAAGTCGAATCCTAAATTTCCGGTATTTTAAAAGTAGGATTTCTCGCTATGTTTTTGATAATATTTAAAATACTTGTTATTTTATTGATTTTTATTCACAAACTTTTGAATTATCAGTCAATTAATCTCCAGAAAGGCAAAAAAAAACTATATTCGCTAGAATTCTTACAATGAAGTAATTTCTAATGAATATAGTTTTAGTGCATTGACACGCAATAAGCCATGTTCTGTTAATGATAATCATTTATCTACATTTTCATGTCCAATTGATACTTGGTATTCGTATCGTTTAGCGCCCCTACCTATTTTGGGTTTCTCGCTTGTGGGGTTTACCGCGTTCCACATTCCTAATTTCTTAAGAATCTCGTCTCTGTGGCACTTTCAGGTTTTATCCATAGTTTCCCTTAGGATAAAGATCCGCCGTCGTTGATGCCTCAACTCCCTGACTTATTTATTAATCAGGCACAAACACTACCATCATTCCAGATGGTGCGAGCATGGACTTTCCTCTACATTGCTGCAGCGATTATCTTTTGTGTCATAGAATGTTATTGTTTAAAAACTGCTTCTTCCAAACGGGATACTCGTTTTAAAATATCGACGTGAGAAAATTGACTCGGAAGCTCTTGAGTAACTGATGTTTTAGCTTCAAGTTCTTGAATTCGTCTGTTTTGAGCATCCACCTTCTCTTCATATCTTAAGAGTAATTCTTTTTGAGAAGCGACAAGGTTTTGAAAATGCTCATAGTCTTGCATTACAAGGTCTAAAAAGCGATCCACCTCTTGGGCGTTATAGCCTTTGAAGTCAATATGGAATTCTTGATTCAGAATCTTATCAACCGTTAGTTTTTCTTTCATACAATCACCTCTGCGTGTATTATCTCAAATTACACAGCACACTACAAGTCTTTATTAAAAAGTATAAACTTTAGGAAAAATGACATAATCATGCAAGTTAAGAATATCTTGGCTTAGAGATAAGTTTGAAGGATGGCACAATTGTAAAATTATAGTATAATAGACAGGAGATGAATCATGAATTCAAACTCACAACGCAAACGTTTATTATTAAAACGGTCTGCCAGTAATAGTAATCGAGGTCTTGATTTAGAAAAGGATTTGAATCAATCCAATAAAGTTTATCAAGAACTCAAGATTGCACTTGTCCATAAAAAACCAACACCCATTAAGGTGGTGCAGGTTGCAGGTGATAAGCATGATCATAGGATTACAAAAGCATATTATACCATCCCATCGACAACGGATTACTGTGGTATCTATAAAGGATACTATATTGATTATGAAGCGAAAGAAACAACGAGTAAAACTCGTTTTGATTTTGCCCTAATCCATCAACATCAATACGATCATCTGCTGGATGTTTACCATCATGGCGGGATTGCATTTATCATTGTTCGATTGAAACACTTGCATCAGGATGTACTGATTCCTATAGATTTAATACATACCTTTAGAATGAATGAAACACGGGCTTCACTTCCAATAGCATGGATCTTAGAATATGGGTATTTGATTCCCTATTCATATCGAATTCCGGTGGATTACATTAAAGCAATTGATAGGATGTTAAAAAAGGAGATATTATGAAGAAAGACAGTGATGATTTAGACATCGTCTTTGGTAGAAAAAAAGACTTGAATAAAGAAGTAAAACCAAAAGCCTATGTTGATGAAGATCTCAATGAGGTATCAGGTACACGAACTGATCTTCCTAAACACCATTATTTTGAAGAAGAGGAATCCTTTGAATCAGAAGATGTGAATGAGAATTTAGGACGTGTGAATATTTTTGAAGAAGAGATTCTTGATGAATCTGATGATATGGAGGAACCGATGGCAAAACTTCCAAAATCAAAAAAGAAAAATAAAAAGAAATCGGATATCAGTACTGGATTGAAGGTACAGCGTGTTATCGCAAGTATCCTGATTGTAGCCTTAACAATGGGTGTTGTAGGAACTGCAGGGATTTGGGTCTTTGTCGCTGATTCATGGCGTAAAAGCCCGCAAATGTATCCTGAGGACTTTAACGGTAACAATACTACGGTGATCTTCGATGATCAAAATGAAATCATTCAGACTACCGGTGCTAAGAAATCCGATGCGATTACTTATAATGAATTACCACAAGTACTTGTAGATGCACTGATTGCTACAGAGGACTCACGTTTCTTTGGACACAATGGAGTGGATGTGCCTCGTTTTACAAAAGCGATGATGGTTAACGTTAAAGACAGTTTAACACGCTTTAGACTATCCTTCTCTCAAGGGGGATCTACATTAACCATGCAGATTATTAAGAATACTTATTTCATGTCTGAAAATGTTGAGACTGGAGAAGGAAGTCTTGCTGCAAGCAGTGGTATTGAAGGTGTACGTCGTAAGATGCAAGAGTTGAGCATGGCTCAAACACTTGAGAAAGACAAAATGCTCACTAAGAAAGAACAAATTGCTTTCTATCTTAATACCATTAACTTTGGAGCAGGTAATAATACACAAGGGATTCAAAGTTCAACACAACGTTACTTTAATAAAGATGTCAGTGAATTAAACTTAATTGAATCAGCGTTCTTGGCAGGAGTTATTAATGCACCTACCGCTTACTCCCCTTACCGATCCATTCGTAAGGCGAAAGAGCGTACGCATACAATCTTAGATTTAATGTTCCTCCATGGTTATATTACAGAGTCTGAGCGTGATGTTGCTAAAGCCATTGATATTGAAAATATCTTTGTGGATCACTCACAAACTGGTGATGATAGCCTTGCAAACCAAGCTTACTTAGATATGGTTTATGAAGAAGTTGAAGAATTAACAGGTCTGAAGATTAATTCAGTACCAATGAAGATTTATACCAACATGAACTCCAATGTTCAAAAAGAAATTGATAAAGTTCAAAACCGTGAAGTTAGTGGACTGAACCCAGTTGATAAAAATGCACAGATGGGTTCTGTAGTTCTAGAAAATGGAACAGGACGCATCGTTGGAGTCTTTGGTGGTTATGATTATAATCAGGCTAAGGCATTCAATAGAGCGAAAAGTGCAAAAGCACAACCGGCTTCAGTAGTTAAAGCATTGCTGTCTTACCCACTTGCATTTGAACATTTAGGAATCTCATCCGACCATGTGGTTACGGATGCACCCTATGTCTTTGCAGGAATGTCTGCTGATAAAGATGGACAGGTTAACAACTACGATAATGTTTATAAAGGTGATATGTTATTGAAAGATGCCTTTGCAAACTCACGAAATACAACAGCACTAACACTGCTTGAAAGTGTTCAAGATAAAATTGGATCACAAGCAATTCTGGATTACATGCGTAATATTGGACTTGCAGATCTTGATAAATTTGATGTTCAATATGCAATTGGTGGATCTACTTTAGAAGTAACACCACTCCAACTTGCTGAATCACTATCCACCATTATTAATAAAGGTGAATATGTTAAATCAAGTACGATTAATCGTATTGAATTCCTAAATGGTCAAGAACCGGTGGTCAATGAGCCTAAAGGAACACAAGTACTTAGTGAAGGTGCAGCTTACTTAACTACTGAACTGATGCAACATGCAGTTAGCAGTTCATACTCAGGGTACCTAACACCTACACGAAGATCTTATCCAGTATTTGGTAAGACAGGAACAAACCAGTGGTCATTAGAGCAATCTAAAAATAAAGGATATCCTGATCGTGCTCCTAAAAACCGTGACTTACTAACAGCAACTGATCGTTTCTCAATTGCAACATGGATTGGTTATGATGAAGAGAATGCTGATTATAAGGCGTATATGAGCGATGCCCTAACACAACAAAACGTACAAGGGAATTATCATAACTACATCTTAAAGGTACTTGAAAAAGAATATGGGCCTGGTAAAGCGATTGAGCGCCCTTCTGATATTGTTGATATTAAACATATCTTAGGACCCTTCCCTTACCAAAGACCACTTGATGGTATGAAAGACAGCATGGTTGTGACTGGTAAGATCTTAAAACAATACTTAGATCTCACCGATCCTACACCACAGTCACTGGACAGTCTAAAAGATGCTTCGGTTGAATACTCACAACTGGGTCTTAAAGTGGATGCTAATGTTACACTGGATCCTTATGCAGATGAGTCTAAATTAACAGTTGCACCCGATACTCAAGAAATGAAATTACGTGGAACGGATAAAGTTTATACTGGAAAACGTATGTATGATGATTCATGGCTCTATGGAGCAGTTGAATATGTTGTTGATGTAGTTGTAGATGGTCAAGTTGTCAATACACTACGATCAGGACATAATGTTGTAGGAGTGAGTGTCAATGTACCGCGAGGTTCAACATTACAACTCTGTGCTTACTATGGTTATGAAAATATGATCAGTGTTGAATCCAATAAGATTTGTAATGACATTAAACTAGATAATGCTGTAGATGAAAGCTCTCTACTTCAATTACCTGCTGCAGGAAGTGATATTGCGAACTTTAAAAAGTCAGCAAATGATAAAGGCGTTGCTTATTCCCTAGTTCCTACATTGAGTGATGACTTCAATCAATTTGGTAAAGTGATTAAAGTTGTTGATGGTAAAGATAAAGACTATACCGGTCAGCAATTATCTGCGGATGAGGCAAAGGCTTTAGGATTGAAAGTTCATGTTAATGACTATAAGTATGATTTAGCAGTCTCACCTACTACAGTTGGAAAATTCTATGATGACTATTCCCGATGGATTCAAATTAAAGAACCAACACAGGAAGAACGTGCTCAAGCATTAACTCATTTCAATGGTGATGAATCAAAAACATCAATTGAAATGTTAAAAGATTACTATACAGGCAATCAATTAAAATTAAATTAAGCAGTACCTAAGGAAAATCAAATGATTTTCCTTTTCTATGAAAGGATGAATTATGAAAGAAACATTATACATCAGTGAATCATTTGAATCCTATCCAACGATTATTGATGGATATAAAGGATTGATCCGCGTTGATTTAAAAGCACAAGAGTTAAAACCTGAGGCAATCCATACTTATTATCTAAGATTACCTTACATCATTGAAGATGGCATGGATGTACCGGATGAAAAAGAATTGAATCGATTGAGTGCACAGACCTTAATGATTGAAGAAGCTTTGCTTAAACTGGACAAACCAGTCTATGCAATTGGATCTCTAATGTTTGGTAAAATTGATACTCTCATTTATGTATCAGAAGTTGAAATGGAAGCAAGTGAATTGTTTGACGAAGCTCTGGCAAGCATTGGGATAAAGCACTATGCAGCAGGCGCATTCATTAATGACCAGTGGTCTTTCTATCAAGATAATCTGTATCCAAGCATTTATGATATTAATACCATAAACAATCGTAATAAGTGTCGTGAACTGGAAACTTTAGTGAATCCAACGATTGCATGGCCCATTCATTTTACTTTAGGATTTGAAACAATTGAGAAAGCGCAAAGTTTCCTTAAAGAGATCAGTGTTGCCTTTGAACTGGTAAACAGTCAATGGGATGAGATGGACTTTAAAGTCATTGTAGGAGCAAGTATTGTTCCCTCATTTCAAAATATGAACATGATAACACAGACGCTCATACAGGCTGCAAATATCTCTCAGGGCCAATTGCTGGATTGGCAATTGAGTGAAGAAGGTAGTTTGTAATTATAGACTAAAAACGTCCCCGCAAGATTATTGCAGGGACGTTTTTATT
>DEPV01000001.1:0-7028 GCA_002358955.1 Erysipelothrix sp. UBA3383
TTATAAAAGCATTCTGATCTACAATAATTATTGGATTCTTATATTTTGTAATAGGATCTATATAATTAAAGGTAGAAAAGTCAAGATTATTTTCGTACACTTCATATGTACCATCCACATTCAAGTTATTGAATAACTTCTCTATTTCACTTGGAATTAAAATGCTTCCATCAAGCCTATCAAGCCCCTTGTAATCTTCTAGAAATTTCTGATTAACTATAACATAAGGGTAACCATAGGGAATATTAAAATCATCGTAGATTAAATATTGGCCAAATAATGGATCTTCGTATTTCATGATTTGAGGGAAATCAGAATAGATAAAAGAATAATAATCATAATAAGCAAGTTTATTTTCATAAACAAACTCATTGAATACAGCCACATGGTCTTTGTTTACCTTCTCATTGAGGTTTGCAGCAAAGCCAATAATACGAGCGTTCTCCAGTTTGGGATCACTCTTGTACATGTCGACATAGCCTTTATTTATGGAATAATTATTCATCGTAAAAATCGTTGGAACTAAGAATACAATAATAAAAACGATTTTAAGAACTAAAAGGAAAGTGGACAATAAAGCACCTTCACTATTTTTTTTGACTAAAGTCGAGGAGAAATTAACTCTTAAGTAAAAATAAGACAATAGTACACTTATTGTGATGAATCCCAAATAGTAATAATAAATATTAATTAGTTCTTTAAAATATCGTAACCAGGCAGGTCCCATTGATCGAGTTAAAAAAACCGAACTTAAAAATAATGTCATCCCCATTAAAACTGCATTAAATAAATTAAATTTAATAAAATATTCTTTCAATACCATCCACACTGAATAGCCGTTAAGATAACTTATTGAAATTTCTTTAAATTCTTTAATTGAAGTATAAATACCAACTACTACAATAGATAGAAAAGATACCCAAATTACAGAATAAGGCTTCTTCGTAGCATCTTTAATGATACTGGTTTTACCATGAGTTTGATCAAATGACATTTTAGTAACATCATATTTCATTGGTGATTCCATTAGTTCTGTATTGACATAAAATTCATGAACATCTTCTCTAATTTCAGCATGTTTATTAATAGGAGCGCTAAACCCAAATTGAACAGGTGTTAAAAGAATATCATCATCTTTATAGACCATTTTTAATGGCTCTATTAATAACTCATTAGTCAGTTCTGTATTAATGTTATAGCGATTTTTATCGGCAAAATCGATTAAAAAAGCATTTTCTCTTTTAGGATTATTACTAATTTTCCAATTCTCTAATTTTAAAATATCAGCTGCAGATAAGTCTGTAAGCAATGGATTTTTACGAATATAATTTTCATTATCAGTAACATAATAAGTTATTAAATCTACTATATCATCATCTATGTTTGATACTTTTGCATATGTAACATAGCCATGGATATCATGTTTATCCAATAGGGCTTCAAAATTTTTTAAAATTCTATCAAACACTTCCCTGTCTTTGGGTTGATTGATAATTACCTGAATATCGATATCCTTAGAGGCAATGATATTCTCAAGATTTAGCGTAAATTTTAAATGATCATCAAAAAAATTATGTTGAACAAACATCAGTGTACTGATTAAAACTCCACATAACACTGTAAGCATGATTTGAATTTTTTTCATAGGCGCCCTCTCATATATTAAAAAAACGTGACACTATCATCTATTGTCCCATTATTGAATAGTAGTGATATGATTTCATGAAGTTACCACTGTTATAAACTGTTTTATTTCTTGATGTTAATGGTGTATAACATCCGTTTACCAGTTTTTCAGTGGGATTAGGATTAGCAGTAGTCGATTGACCAGTCCCTAACATCCTAATTCTTGCTGTAAAGCAACCTTGTGGGTAAGCAGAAGCCTCAATTCTTCCTGTACCATTTAAACTATCAAACGATGTAAACGTAGCATAGTTTGTAGATACGGTTTTATTAGCCCCTATTACCCCTTCCTGTACTGTATTGAATGATGCAGATGCGATTTGTGTTGACACTAATGTTAAAACTAATAGTAAAGCAAAAAATGTTTTCTTCATTTTTGTTCTCCTTAATTTTGTATTTGATGATAGTATGTGTCCCTTACTAAAAACACTATCACACACACACAAGTCAAGGAAATATCACATTTTATAAAGATTACAATAATATTAAACTTTATATAAATTGACTATGAAAAAACCACATCAAAAGATGTGGTTTAAATCATTATTTAATTGAAAGAATTTTTACTTGGTAAGGCTCGTCAACTTTAACAGTTACTGTGTCCCCTTCAGATGCATCATTCATCGCTTGTGCTAATGGTGATACGTTTGATAATTTTCCATTCACAGGGTCAGCTTCTAAAGAACCAACAATTGAGAATGTTTCTTCTTCATCAATTCCCATGTCAAGAATTGTAACAGTAGCGCCTAATGATACTGTTTTATGTTTTGCTTTTGAACTGCTATCAATCAGTTCAATACGTGTTAGTGTATGTTCTAATTCACGAATACGTGCCTCTACACGTGCCTGACGATCACGAGCCGCATCATAGTCCGCGTTCTCTGAAAGGTCACCTTGTGCACGAGCTGCAACTAAGTCTTCAATTACATCCGGTCTTTCTACTTCAATCAGTTGACGTAATTCACGGTTCAACTCATCAAGACCGGCCTGGGTTACAGGAATTTTTTCGTTCATATTATCCACTCCTCTTTGTTTGAATTATAGCATATCGCTATTAATGATACTACTTATTTTGGTTACCAGCAAATCGATCGCAACTCTATTATGCCCACCTTCAGGAATAATAATGTCTGCATAGCGTTTTGATGGCTCAATAAACTGTTCGTGCATTGGTTTAACCGTTGTTAGATATTGCTCAACAACACTTTCCAAAGTACGTCCACGTTTCTTAACATCACGGTTTAAACGACGAATGAATCGTACATCTGCTTCCGTGTCGACAAAGACCTTGATATCCAGAATATCACGAAGTTTTTCTTCGTCCAATGTTAATAATCCTTCAAGGATAATAACATCACAAGGTTCAATGGTTTCTCTGTATTCACTGCGTGTATGTTGTATAAAGTCATACACCGGTTTTTCAATTGCTTGACCACTTTTTAAAGCAGCCATATCTTCTAATAACAGATCCATATCAAATGCAAAAGGGTGGTCATAGTTTGTTTGATAACGCACTTCCATCTCCATATGACTTTGATCTTTATAATAATCATCCATTCTAAGGATAACAACATTTTGGGTTTCATCAAAGCGTGCTTGTAATTGCTTTGCGATACTGGATTTTCCAGATGCAGTTCCACCTGCCAATCCGATAACTACTGCGTTCATGCTTTATCCTCCTAAGTATTTCTTTTTATATTCATTGTGTTGTTCAAAGGTTTCTGAGTAGTAGACCTTACCATCCCCATAAACATCAGCTAAGAAGAATAAGTAATCACTTGGAGTCTCATTCAACACTGCATCAATTGCCTTATTACTTGGGTTTAAAATCGGTCCTGGTGGCAATCCTTCATAACGGTATGTGTTATAAGGACTGTCATATTGATTGTTCTCTGCAGATTCACAATCCTTCCAGTCATTAAACTCATATAATGAGTAACAAACTGTTACAGAGGACTGTAATTTCATCCCGATATTTAGTCGGTTTGTAAAGACACCTGCTATCAATTTCATATCTTCAATCTTGTTAGCTTCATATTCAACAATCGAAGCCAGTGTTACCAGCTCATAGTAAGAATACTCACTCTTTGCAATTGCATCTTGATTCATCTCATATTTACTTTGCCCATTTGCTAAAATTTTATGAGTTACATCCAGTGCTGTTGTATCACGGTAAAAGTTATAAGTATCGGGATATAAAAAACCTTCTAAAAGTACACGGTGATCTTTATTATCAAGAATCTCTTTGGGAATAAAAGGATACTGTTCCATCAATTCCTGAACGGCTTTAGGATCATTCCATAAATCTAATAGGTCATCATACTCAACATTGGTTGATTGACTGACAAGTTTTGCAATATCCTTAGCCCACGATCCTTCTTGAATCATAATACTCACTTCATTAGAACCATTCACATTATCAATCTTCGACATGTGTCTTAGAAGTTCTTGTGTACTCCATGATTTATTCAGATTATAAGTTCCCACATAAAATCTTGAATTACGATTCAATACTTTCTTTACCTTAGTAAAGAGTTGAGATCGTATCAATCCTTCTTTTCTTAGGTTCACAATCACATCTTCAGAAGATTGTCCTTCACTAACAATAAAACTGACAATCTCTGATTCTTTCTGTATCGGACGTGTTTGAAATTCTAAAAGACCCAGTCCTAGAATCACCAGCAATCCTAACACAAAGAAAGCACCGCATAATATTTTAATGCGTGTGCTCATCGACTGCTTCCTCTTCATGTTTAATAACAAAAGCTGAGAAAACCTCTTCAATCATATCCCACTCTTTAGGATCTTCAATATTATTGAGTTCACCCTCTACAGTGTATGAAGAAACAAAGACTTCGCCTGTTTCATCTTGTGGATCTACGTATAGTACATAGTCCTTTTTATATGTTTCATCTTTAAATGTAAACAGAATTTCCATTGTTTTTTCTGTGCCATCATCACTAATGACAACCAGTGTATTTTCGTTCATCCTTATTCCCCTTGTAAAAAGCGTTTGCGATCTAAATAACTTTGCAGTATTTGTACCGCAGCCAATTGATCAACTACTTTTTTTCTTTTCTTTCTTGAGACATCAGCACTAATTAACTGACGTGTTGCTGCTGCAGTGGTTAATCGCTCATCAATTAAAATCACTTCAACATCAAACCAAGATTCTAGTAAATCTTTAAATTCTTCTGATATCTGTGCTCGGATGCCAACATCATTATTCATCATTTTAGGATATCCTAAAGCAATTTCAGAAACTCTTTCTTTTTCAATAATTTCAGCAAGTGGTGCCTTTAATTGTTCTAAATTATCGTCATGGTAAAGCGTTTCAATGGGGTGTGCAAACATACCCAGGCCATCAGAGATGGCCATACCGCATGTTTTCGAGCCTAAGTCGAGTCCAATTATTTTCTTAGGATTCATTTTTGATCAAGATAGAAACGTACAAGCTCTTCAATAATCTCATAACGTTCTACTTCCTGTATCGTCACACGTGCACCCTTGTGTGATGAAATGTATGCAGGATCATTTGAAATCAAATATCCTGTAATTTGAGCCACCGATTGATACCCACGCTCATCAAGCGCAGCTTCAACCTTACTCAAAATTTCATTAATTCTTTCCTTACGAACAGCATCCGAATTATACGCCACTGTCTTTTCTAAGTTATCTTTTGACATTCTTACCACTTCCTTTTCTATATTTTATCTCAAATACATACAAAGTTAAAGTTAGAACCCTAATTTCACTTCTAATTCACTTATTGCCTGTGGTAAGGCTTCAAGATTCTTCCCACCTGCCTGTGCAAAGTTAGGGCGTCCTCCACCATTACCACCGGTTGCTACTGCTAATTGTTTTGCAATATCTCCCGCTTTAAAGCCAGCTTGAATAGCCTTTTCACTACATCCTACAACAAAGCTAACAGATTCCTCTTTAGCATTGGTTAAAACTGCTACGTCAACTTTATCACGAACCTTTTCAACAAGAAGTTTCGCTGTATCAGCATCCACATCTTTAAGGTTAATAACACTTAGACTAATATCATTCGCGTTAACTTTCGCATCTTGGATATACCCAACAGCTGTAGCACTCATCGCTCTTGCTGTTAAAGCTTTCTTCTCAACTTCAAGATGTGCAATTTCAGCCACCATTTCCTGTACACGTGTTAGTGTTGTTTTTTGGTTTGGTATTTTCAGTTCAGAGCGAATATCAAGAATCTCAGTTTCAGAGCTTTCTAAAGCTTTAAGCGCTGCTAGACTCACTACTGCTGTAATACGACGTACTCCAGATCCTACTGATTCCTCAGATACAATCTTAAAGACACCAATTTCTGAAATGTTAGATACATGGGTTCCCCCACATAATTCTTTTGAAACATCACCCATAGATACAACACGTACAACATCACCATAGTTATCTGAGAACAGAGCCATAGCTCCAGTTTCTTTAGCTGATTCCACATCCATCTCTTCAATCACAACCGGCATTGCATCAGCAATCCAGTTATTAATCATTAAGCTGATAGTATTCAGATCTTTATCTTTTACCTTCTCAAAGTGTGAGAAGTCAAAACGTAAGTACTGATCATCTACATAACTACCCGCCTGAGTAACATGGTCTCCCAGTACTGTTCTTAGTGCTGATTGCAGTAAGTGAACTGCAGAGTGATTCTTACGGATGAAATGACGCTTCTTAGCATCCAGGTGAAGTTCTACAACATCTCCTACTTTTACAGTTTCAGAAACATCAACCGTATGTAAGTGTTGTCCTGCACGTGCTTTACTAATTGCTAAGATATCATATTCATTACCATGAATTTTCATTGTACCTGAATCGGATACCTGACCTCCACTTTCAGCATAGAATAAACTTTCTTTAAAAACTAAAACACCTTCACCAGTAAATGACTCCACTTCTTTACCATCTACAAATGCTGCAATGACTTCAGTTTCTAAGACTGTTGCATCATAGTTGAAGCTTGATGGACGGTTGAAGTTCATTAAGTCTTCTTGTTGTGAAGCAAAGGAATCCCCTTTAGAGCGTGATGCACGAGCTCTTTCTTTCTGTGCTTCAAGTTCTTTATTAAAGCCTTCCATATCAACAGTAAACCCGTTTTCCTGAGCAATCTCTTCCGTTAACTCAACTGGGAATCCATAGGTATCATACAGTTTGAACGCAATCTCACCTTCAAGCAATTTATTATCATGGTTGTTTAAAGATGCTAAGAGTAGTTTCTCTCCATCTTGAAGTGTACGTTCAAAACGTTTCTCTTCACTTAAGATCAGTTCTTTAATCATGACTTTATTATCACCCAAGTTTGGATAGAAGTGTTTTTGGTT
>DEPV01000001.1:7107-13529 GCA_002358955.1 Erysipelothrix sp. UBA3383
CCAAATCGAACTGCACGTCTTAGAATACGACGTAATACATACCCACGTCCCTCATTAGAGAATGCTGCTCCATCTGCAAGTGTAAACACTAAAGTACGAATATGGTCTGAAATAACACGGTATGCCATCACATTGTCTTTATATTTAATTTCACTCAGTGTTTCAATTTCTTTAATAATTGGTAAGAATAGATCCGTATCATAGTTGGTCTCTCCACCTTGTACAATCGATACTAAACGCTCAAATCCCATACCGGTATCAATGTTCTTTTGTGGCAGTTCTTTAAAGGTTGAACGATCGCCCCCATCAACACCTTGGTATTGTGAGAATACAATGTTCCAAATCTCTACATAACGATCATTCTCTAAGTCTTCAAAGAATAATTTTTCACCAATATTATCAGGATCATAATGTTCCCCACGATCAATAAAGATCTCTGAGTTAGGGCCACATGGTCCATCTCCAATTTGCCAGTAGTTATCTTCTGTACGTAAGATACGTTTTGGATCAACCCCAATATCATTCACCCAAATATCATACGCTTCTTGATCATCGATATAAACTGAGAAGTAAGCATCTTTAACATCAAGTCCCAACCACTCTTTAGAAAACAAGAACTCATATGCAAATTCAATCGCTTCTTTTTTAAAGTAATCCCCAATACTGAAGTTTCCTAACATCTCAAAGAATGTATGGTGACGTGCTGTTCGCCCTACATTATCAATGTCATTAGTACGCAAACTCTTTTGCGCATTAGTAATACGTGGGTTACTTGGTTTCACACGCCCATCAAAGTACTTTTTAAGCGCTGCTACACCCGAGTTAATCCACAATAGACTATTATCATTGATTGGTACTAAAGGCGCTCCAGGCTCAATCATATGCCCCTTAGATTCAAAATACTTCAGGAATAAATCTCTTATCTCATCACTGCTTAATGTTTTCATAAATGCCTCCTAAAAAATAAAAAAACATCTCTATACAGGAACGTTCAAAAATAAACGCGGTACCATCCTGTTTTATAGAAATGAGTCTATACAGCTTAATTCTCTCTTAACGCGAGGACCACGGGTATTCACCATCTAGTCAAGGAGCATTCTATTAAACTTACCAGGACTTCCACCACTTCATCCACTCTCTTTGCATAAGCCTTAATACAACATGTCTTAATTACGATATTAAGTATAGTATACACTAGGTGTATCTAAATTTCCACATTAAGATTCAATCAATCCTGTCAAACTTCGGATTGAATCTAGTTTTAGCTCATAATATCAAAAACAAGGGCCATTTGGCCCTTGTCTTCTTAATTATTAATACTTTTCAAGATTACTTTTAGTCTTCTTTTTTATGGAATACTCTAAGTCCTACCAGTACAAATCCAAGTGCTGTTAGAGCCATGTAGTAATTCATATATGACCCAATTCCAGTTCCTGGTAATCCATCTAAGTGGTTCACTACAACTAGTGTGTCGTATGTGTATACTCCATTTGATGAATCGGCAATTGTAAATGTATATTCTTTCTGAGCCAGACGGTATCCATTTGGAGCTTTTGTTTCTACCAATGTGTATCGTCCAGGAGCAAGATCTTCTAAATGATAGATTCCTGATTTATTTGTAAACTTACTTACTAACTTATTATTAGCATCGTAGACTTCAAACTGTGCACCTGCAATAAACTGTCCACTGTCATTCACTTTATGAATCATTAAGCTACCTTTGTAGTTTGTTACTGATTCCAGTTTAATAACTTCTGGTAGTCCATGTGCAAGATCAATAATCACAAATGTTTGTTCTACAGTATTAATTAAGTAACCTTCAGGAGCTTGTGTTTCTTTAACAGTGTATTCACCCACTGCTAAGTTATCAATGTAAACACGTCCCTTTTTGTCACTACTTACTTCTTGTACTGCTTTGCCTTCTGAGTCGTATACGGTAAAGACTGCACCTTCAAGTGGGCGATCATTCGCATCGTATTTGTAGAACTCAACATGGCCTTTGTAGTTGATGAAATCTTCTAAGACAATTGCTTCAGGTAACCCTGCTGCTGTCTTTTCAACTTCAACTGTTACAGTTTGAATGTTTCGAATGAATCCATCAGTTGCAAGCACCTCACGGATTGTGTATTCTCCAACTTCAACTTCTGTAAACACTACATTTCCTTCATCATCACTGATTGATTCTTGTACAACATCTTCATTAGAATCAATAAGTTCAAATTTAGATCCTACAAGTCCATTGCCATCCACATCAGTTTTCTTAAATGTAATGGAACCTTTGTAGTTAACAAATGGATCTAATTCTTTAACTGGCATCTTACCTTCATACGCATCTTGAATTGTAAATTCAATAACATCTGTATTCAGGTAATAACCATCTTTAGCTTTTGTTTCCTTGATGACATAATCACCAACTGGTAGATCTTTGAAGTAAACAACACCTTCTTCATCACTACTTACTTTATCAAATGCTGTTTCAGCTACTTTACCATCGACAACTTGGTAGAGTTCAAATTCAACACCTTCTAATGGATCACCGTTAACATCGGTCTTAACAAATGTTACTTCTCCAAGGTAGTTGATGAAATCTTCCATAACTACTGTTTCTGGTAATTCTTCTGCTTCATAACCTACAGTAACTTCAACTTCAGTAGTGTTGATCATGTATCCTGTACTTGCTTCAATTTCTTTAACAGTATAAACACCAACTGCAACTTCTTCAAAGAGTACTAAACCTTCTTCATTACTTGTTTGTGTATCAACAACGACATTGTCTTCGTTAATTAACTCAAACACAGATCCCGATAACGCTTTTTCATACTCATCATACTTAGTAAAGCTGATTGAACCTTTGTAGTTAATGAAGTCATCACTATCAAGTACTGGCACTTTACCTTCATGTTCAGCTTTTATTGTAACTTTAACTTCTTTAGTATTCAGGTAGTAACCTTCTGCTGCCTTAGTTTCTCTGATGATGTACTCACCAACATCTAAGTTTTCAAAGACTACAACACCTTCATCGTCGGAGTAAGCAGTAGCTGTTGCAGTTTCCGCTACAACTTCATCAATAATTGCATAGATCTTGAATTGAGCACCTGCTAAGCTGTTACCTTCAATATCAAGCTTATTAAATGTTACTGATTGTTTATAGTTATAAACTTCAACTGGATCTTGTACGACTTTACCTTCTACTTCAGCTTCAACAGTAAATGTGAATTCTTTAGTATTGAGGATATGTCCATCAACGGTTTTAGTCTCAACAAAGGTATATTCACCAATTGCTAGGTCATCAATTTCGATAATTCCTAACTCATTGGTTGTAAATGTTCCTAATGAGTCTGATCCATAGAACAATTCAAACTCTACACCTTCTAGGACTTTACCTAAGTAGTCGTATTTTGTTAGTTTTACAGAACCTTTTTCATTGTCGAATGTTTCAGTGATACGTTCTGGTTTACCTGAACTAGTTGCTTCAATTGTAAACTCATAAACTTCAGTATTCAGTACATACCCATCAAGAGGTGTAACTTCCACTAATTGGTAGTCACCCACTGCTAAATCCTTAATACTGATTTGACCATTTTCATCTGTAATGAAGATTTCTCCATCTTCATAACCAGGACCCGTTAGTTCATACTCAACACCTTCTAATGGTGCTTTGCTTAATGCATCCTGTTTCGTGATTGTAATTTCACCTTTATAGTTAATCAAGTCAACTACGTCAATATATGGTTCATCAGCATCGTAGGATTCTGGAATAGTAATCGTTTTAGAGCCTAACTCTTTAATAAATCCATTTGGAGCAACCATCTCATAAAGGGTATACTCACCTGGTTCTAATTGATCAAAAATAATTTGCTTATCTGGAGATACGACCGCAGTTCTTATACGATCATCTGCATCCTTAAGAATAAATACAGCACCTTCAAGAACATTTTCATGCTCGTCAATTTTGTTAACTACAATTGAACCTTTGTAGTTATTAACTGTTTCGACAACAATGTTTTGCTCTTTTTGTAAAGTACCAAGAATTTCAAATTCTTCCTTAAATGCAGTATTTAAGATATAACCTTCAGGAGCTTCACTTTCAATAACGTAGTAACTCCCTGGTGCTAGTTGATCAAACTTAACTTGACCATCTTTATCTGTAATACCATATGTTAGGTAGGTTCCATTTTCACCTGCAGAATACAGTTCGAATTTGGCACCACTTAAAAGAATATTATTATCGTGACCATCTTTTTTCGTAAGGGTAATTGAACCTTTTAAGTTTGCATGTTTATCTAAATCTTTATGAATTTGTCCATTTGGACTTGATTCTTCGATTACAAATTCAAAGTAACGATCATCCAAGACATATCCCGCTGGTGCTTGAATCTCTTTAATAGAGTATTTACCAGGTTTAAGGTCTTTAAATGTTACCTTACCATCTGCACTAGTAGTGACAGTTCTTTCTGTTGTTTTTCTCTCACCATCTTTAAACATAAATAATTCAAAGGTTGCACCCGCTAGTTCTTTACCTACAGCATCAGTTTTAGTTAATGTTACTGATCCTTGGAAGTTAAGAACATTATTAAGCTTAATTGGTTTCGGAGCACCTTCAGTATAAAAATTGTCTTTATCAGAGTTATCCGCATCAATTGTTACTCGAGTAATTTCGTTTTCAATACGAATATAATCTTTCTCTTGGGATACCCCATCATTTGTTGAGTTCTTCACTTCATAGAGAGCATATGTTCCTGGTGAGACATTTTCAAATTCGACAAGTCCATCTTTATCACTAGTAGCACTGTATGAGTGTTGTTTATCATCTACATTTTCTAGTTTGAAACCAATTCCTTGAATAGGAAGTGGATTTTCCTTGTCCGCATTTACCTTATGGAAATAAACCTTCCCTTTGTGATTTTTTACCTCTGCGTTAAATGAGAAACTATCAGAGCTATTGAGTAATTCATCAATTTTTTCTTCGGTTGGTCTACCATCTTCAAGATAATCAGACCAGTCAAATTCTTCAATTTTAATCTTAATTGGATTAATATCTTTAATATGACCTGGCAATGGATTTTTTTCTTTTACAACAAACTCATCACCAACATCAATTACATATGGAGCATAATCTTCGTTGTCATCATCTTTACCAACATCTACACCATTAAATACAATAATACCAGCACCGTTCGTAAATTTTGTATCTATTGGTATATCTTGAACTTTACCATCTATAACTCTATACAATTCAAATTCTGCATCAGAAAGGTCCTTTACACCTGCAGAGCTTGATTTGATTACACGAATCGTATTTTTGTAGTTATAGATATATTCACCATTATTAACATTAGAGTCACCAAACGATGTACTAATATAGTAACCTGGTAAGTCATTTCCATTCTCATCTTTTGGCCTTGGAGTCATTTGATATCCCTTTGGCACAAATACTTCTGCTAAATCGTAGTCACCTTTAGGTACGTTTTCGAAAAGGAGAACGCCATCCGATTCTGTAGTTCCTTCTAAAACATATTGTGGGTAAACACGGTGTGTTAGTTCAAATTTGGCACCTTTTACAGGTTTACCAAATTGATCTAATTTTTTAAATCTTAGATGTGGTAATTGAACACTTCCACTACCACTACCAGTACTGAAGTCAAGGTATGTATCATCACCTGTAGCTACGCTTATTTTCCCTGTGATTTCTCCATTGACTTCAACTTCATTTTTAAATTTAGTATCATCGGAATTTCTTAAATCTGCAATAGATTCATAGGTTAAATAATAACCTTCAGCAATATCTTTATTAAATTTCAACTTAAAGGTAAAGTCAGTTCCATCACCTTCAGTAAGTGTATATTCTTCTTTTGGCACTTCTTCACCAGTAGGATACAATTTCCCATCTGTTCCAACTCCAGTTTTAAATAACTTTATAGAATCAAAATTTAGGATATGATTTTTTGTAAAGGTATCTGTTACCTCAAAATTTCCTATTTTTGAACGTGAGTAGTTAAGCTCAAGTGACCATTTTAAAATTCCTGTTATCGCTTCATTCTCTCTATCGAGAACCCCAGCTTTATTTACAATGCTTCCGCCATTTGGAACACTAACTACTTTATCAAGTGGATATTTTTTCCCATCATCTTCGAAAATAGCTTCGTTCTTATACGATGCTTTTACGAGGTCGCCTTTAATAGCTGTATCGAACTTAATCAATACCTGGTAGTCACCATCTTTTTTATATGTAACTTCTAAAAGATCTCTATTTTCCAAATCATCTTCGTCTCCATTATAAAATGGATTTTCTTTTCTAACAATTTTATAACTAATATATTCATTGTCATCTTTATTAAGCGGTTCATTTTCTACAATAACATTACCCTCTTTATCAACATAGTACAGGTAGAATTTAAGACTTTCTTCATTAATTCTTAATC
>DEPV01000043.1 GCA_002358955.1 Erysipelothrix sp. UBA3383
TTTTACGGGTAGATACTTATTTAAGGAGGATGAATTCATGCCAAAAGTAATTATGAATGAAATGGAAATGATGAGAGCTTTAACACGTTTATCTTATGAAATTATCGAACGTAATCAAGGTATCGATAATGTTGTCTTAGTAGGAATTGAAACACGTGGTATTTACTTAGCACGTCGTATCGCTGAAAAGATTGGTCAAATCGAAGGAAACATTGATGTTGTTAGTTTAAACATCAAGGCATATCGCGATGATGTTGAAAATATTGAAGAAGTTGCTGATCATGAAATGGATTTATCCGGAAAGAAAGTTGTCCTTGTGGATGATGTTCTCTTCACAGGCCGCTCAGTTCGAGCAGCAATGGATGCATGTATTGACCGTGGTCGACCTGCAGAAATCTCACTTGCTGTTTTAGTAGACCGTGGTCATCGTGAACTACCAATTCGTCCAGATTACATCGGGAAGAATATTCCAACAGCGAAAAGTGAGCGCGTGAGTGTTCATGTTACAGAAGTCGATGGAGAAGATTCCATCATCATAAATTAGAAATAATGATTTCACTTTAATTGGATCCAGAGAGACCAAAAGCGAAAGCATCTTTGTGTGCTGCGGCGGGTCTTTCAAGATCGGCCGTTTTTTTGTACAGAGGGAGTACTACTATATGAGAAATTTCGAAACTGTTGAGCAATTCTCAAATGAAGAAGTTATGGATTTTGTGAATCAGGCACTACTTTATAAAGAAGGAAAAGATACCTTTACCAGTAATAAATCAATCGTAAATATGTTTTTTGAAAACAGTACACGTACTAAACACAGCTTTGAAATGGCTGAGAAACACTTGGGTATGCATGTTATGAACTTTGATGTGGGTAGTTCATCCGTATCAAAAGGGGAGACCTTATATGACTCAGTGCTTACCATGCAGGCACTTGGAATTGAAATTGCAGTGATTCGTCATCAAGATAATAACTACATTGATCAACTTGTTAACTTAGATATACAAATTGTGAATGCGGGAAGTGGGAATGGACAACATCCATCACAATCACTGCTTGATATTATGACCATCTATGAAGAATTTAGAACATTTAGAGATTTAAAAGTAGCAATTATTGGAGATATTGTTCACTCTAGAGTTGCAATGAGTAATATGTTACTACTGAATCAATTAGGAGCAGATGTTATCTTTGCAGGACCCAATGATTACTACAACACAAGTTTTGAGAAGTACGGAACATTTATGAGTATTGATGAAGCTATTAAAGAAGCAAACGTTGTGATGATGCTTCGTGTCCAACTCGAAAGACACAGTGAAGATGATTCGCACTTTACAAAAGAGGAATATCATTCTGAATTTGGTTTAACGGTAGAACGTGCACGCAAGATGAAAGAAACAGCCATCATCATGCACCCAGCACCGGTTAACCGTGATGTTGAACTGGCTGATGAATTGGTGGAATGTGCACAAAGTAGAATTGTTGAACAAATGAGCAATGGTGTTTATATGAGAATGGCAATCCTTAAATGGGTTATCGAGGGAGGAAAAGTATGAGACTGCATTTAACAAATGGAAAAAGAGTGGTTGAGGGAAATACACTTCAATCCATCGAACTTATTATTGAAGATGGTGTGATTACTGAGATTGGGCATGACTTAAAGGGTGATGAAACAATTGATCTCAAGGGAAACTTAGTAACACCAGGTTTAGTAGATATTCACGTTCACTTTAGAGAACCTGGATTCACAGATAAAGAAACAATTAAAACAGGATCAATGGCTGCAGCTCGTGGTGGGTTTACTACTGTCTGTGCAATGCCAAATACCAATCCAGTTCCCGATACTGTTGAAAAGTATCGTGCTATGGAAGCTTTAGTTGAAAAAGATGCTGTAGTAGAAGTCCTTCATTATGCTCCTATTACTTATGGATTAAAATCTGATGAGTTGGTAGATATGGAAAACATCAATGCCTTTGCTTATACCAATGATGGTATTGGAGTTCAAACAGCAGGGGTTATGTATGAAGCAATGGTGAAGGCAGCATCACTGAATAAGCCAATTGTTGCTCATACAGAAGATGAAAGTATCTTGTATGAAGGTGTTATGCATGATGGGAAACGTTCTAAAGAATTAGGACTTCCAGGTATCATGGGAATTGTTGAAAGTTCTCAAGTAGCACGTGATGTTCTACTTGCTAAAGAAACGGGAGTTCATTATCACGTATGTCATGTTTCCTCAAAAGAAACCGTATCAGCATTACGATGGGGTAAGGCAATGGGGGCAAATGTCTCCGGAGAAGTTGCACCGCACCACTTAATCATGAATGAAAATGATATTCCTGGTGATGATTCAATTTATAAGATGAATCCACCACTACGAAGTGAAGAAGATCAAAAAGCATTACTAGAAGGGCTACTGGATGGAACCTTAGATTTCATTGCAACAGACCACGCACCTCACACCGCTGAAGATAAAAAAGGTGGATTTGTAGGATCACCCTTTGGAATCGTAGGAATCGAAACATCATTTGCTCTGATGTATACACACCTTGTTAAACCAGGAATCCTAAGTTTAGAATTCCTCATCGATAAAATGAGCACAAGACCAGCAGAAATGTTCAACTTACACGTTAATAAGCTTGAAGTTGGAGCAGAAGCTAACTTAGCAGTATTTGATATCGAAAGTACCTATACTATCGATCCAAAAGATTACTTATCAAAATCATCAAACACACCATTCAATGGAGCATCTGTTGAAGGAATGTGTGTATTAACACTATTTAAAGGGAAGGAAGTGTACCGTAACTTATGATTGAACAAACAAGTCTTGTAGAGGATATGAAAGTAGTATCCAATAATGAAGTCGCAAAAGATATCTATGAAATGGTGTTGGAGGGAACGATTGTTTCTTTCATCCAAAGCAGTGGTCAATTCTTACATGTTAAGATGCCAAGTGATCACCTTTTATTAAGACGTCCAATCTCAATTGCAGCTTACGACGAGAAAACATGTACCTTACTATACCGCGTGGTAGGAGCAGGAACTTTAGAAATGAGTGAAGTTAAAGCAGGCGATACCATCAACGTTTTAGGACCTTTAGGACAAGGGTTCAAGATTGATCAATTACCTGAACAATCTGAAGTTTTACTGGTAGGTGGAGGAATTGGTGTTGCACCCCTCTATCAATTAGCAAGACTGCTTCATGAAGCAAACCACACAGTAACAAGTGTCCTAGGATTTGCGGATAAAGATGATGTTTACTATAAAGAACAATTTGAAGCACTTGGTAAAGTCATCATCACTACGGATGATGGAAGTATGGGAGTTAAGGGACATGTAGGACATGGTGCACAAGGCATTACACCTGAAGCAGTGTTTGCATGTGGACCAACACCACTTCTTAAATTTGTACAAAATCAATATGCTGATTTAGATCATGTTTATCTTTCATTAGAAGAACGTATGGCATGTGGTATTGGAGCATGTCATGCATGTGATACCAAGAAGAAGGACAAGCGAGTATGTAAAGATGGACCGGTGTTCCATAGAGATGAGGTTGAATTATGAATCGTTTAAAAGTAAGTTTACCAGGGATTGATTTAAGAAACCCTATCATGCCAGCATCTGGATGCTTTGGCTTTGGAGAAGAATTTGCACAATACTATGACTATAAGGTATTGGGAGCAATCATGGCTAAAAGTGCAACCTTAAATGAGCGTGTTGGTAATGATTTACCACGCGTTGCAGAAACTGCAAGTGGCATGATGAACGCAATTGGACTTAAAAATCCAGGACTTGATGTCATCATGAATGAGAAATACCCATACTTAGCACAATTTGATGTTCCTATTATTGCAAACGTAGCAGGATCTACATTTGAAGAATATGTAACAGTTTGTTCACGCATGAGCGAAGCACCCAATGTTAAGGCAATTGAGTTAAACATCTCATGTCCTAACGTTAAAGAAGGTGGTGTTGCATTTGGTACTGATGCAAAAGTTGCAGCAGAACTAACACGTTTGTGTAAAGCAGCTACAGATCTTCCAATTTATGTTAAACTAAGTCCGAACGTTACTGATATTGTTGAAATTGCTAAAGCGGTTGAAGAAGCAGGAGCTGATGCAATCACTATGATTAACACATTTACAGCAATGAAGATTGATGTGAATACACGTAAACCTTTATTAGGAAATAAAACAGGTGGGCTATCAGGTCCATCTATCAAACCCATTGCAATCCGCATGGTTTATGAAGTATCACGTGCTGTTAATATTCCAATCATTGGTATGGGTGGAGTTGCTACAGCAGAAGATGCACTGGAAATGATTTTAGCAGGTGCTACAGCAGTAGCAGTAGGAACACAAAACTTGGTTGATCCTTATGCATGTCCAAAAATCATTGATGGTTTAATCCCATTAATGGACAAACTGGGGATTGAATCCATTGAAAGTTTAATTGAAGAGGTAAAAACATATGAATAGTAAAGTTATTATTGCACTGGATTTTGCATCATTAGAAGATGTCAAAACATTCTTAGGAAAATTCGAAGGCGAAAAGTTATTTGTTAAAATTGGTATGGAACTGTACTACCAAGAAGGACCATCCATCGTAGAATACATTAAATCAGAAGGCCATAATATATTCTTAGATTTAAAACTGCACGATATTCCTAACACTGTTGAGAAAGCCATGCGCGGTCTTGCAAAATTAGGTGTTGATATGACTAACGTTCATGCTGCAGGTGGTATCGAAATGATGAAAGCTGCAAAACGTGGATTGGGAGAGGGACCAGCATTAATTGCTGTAACTCAATTAACAAGTACTTCAGAGGAACAAATGCACAATGATCAACTCATCAAGGTATCATTGAATGAATCAGTAGTTCATTATGCAAAATGTACTCATGAAGCAGGTCTTGATGGTGTTGTTTGCTCACCGCTTGAATCAGCAATGATCAAGGAAGCAACGGGTAATGATTTCCTGTGCGTAACACCAGGGGTTCGACCAGCAAGCAGTGCAGTGGGTGATCAAAAACGAGTTATGACACCTGAAAAAGCATTCGCAAACGGTTCATCATACATTGTTGTAGGCCGTCCAATCACAGAAGCTGAAGACCCAGTTGCAGCGTATAAAGAAATATTAGAGGAGATTTAAAGATGTTATCAGAAAACATAGCAAAAGCATTATTAGAAATTAAAGCAGTTACATTATCACCAACAGAACCATATACATGGGCAAGTGGTCTGAAGTCACCAATTTATTGTGATAACCGTATTACCATGAGTTATCCAAAAATTCGTCGTATGATTTCAGAAGGATTTGTTGAAGTCATCAAGGCACAATATCCTGAAGTAGACTACATTGTTGGTACTGCAACAGCTGGTATTCCACAAGCATGCTTTGTAGCAGAACTGATGGAATTACCAATGGCTTATGTTCGTCCTGAACCAAAAGCGCACGGTCGTTCTCAACAAATTGAAGGATTCATTTCAAAAGGGTCGAAAGTAGTCGTCATCGAAGACTTAATTTCAACCGGTGGGTCATCCATCAAAGCAGTTCAAGCTTTAGAAAATGAAGGTATGGAAGTTCTGTCTGTTATGGCAATCTTCACTTACGAACTTGAAAAAGCAAATACAAATTTCTCCACTAACAACATCCAGTTAGACACCTTATCCAACTATTCAAGTCTTATTAAAGTCGCATTAGACACAGACCAAATCAATGCAGAAGAAATGGAATTACTTCAATCTTGGCGTGAAAACCCAGAAGCATTCGGTCTTTAATAAATTCATAAAAAGTCACTTCGGTGATTTTTTTAATTTTGTCAGGCAATCTTAGGATTTTTAGACTAAAATAGGTTAAAATACATGGGTATATTAAAGAGGTGACTTATGAGTAAACGTATAGATATGCTTAATGGTGACATTAAGAAAGTACTAGTTGGGTTAGCATTACCAATTATTGCTTCTAACTTCGTACAAACTGCCTATGGAATGATCGATATGATCTGGATTGGAAAAGTAGGGTCTGATGCTGTATCAGCTATTGGTACTGCCAACTTTTACATCAACCTAGCAGCAGGTTTTGCAAGTATTATAATTATTGGTTCAGGAATTCGTATTGCCCAAGCTCTTGGTGCTAATAAGAATGAAGATGCTGCAGAGTATACCAAAAACTCTTTAGTCTTTACTGTAATTTTATCCCTAATTGTAGGGGGACTCTTATTCTTATTCTCAAATCAATTACTTGGTTATTTCCAAATGAATAACCCTCATGTTGAAAGTATGGCACTTGATTATTTGCGCCATGCACTAATGGGTGTACCATTTATGTTCCTAGCTACTTTAGTTACTACCGTATTAACCTCTTATGGTAATACCAAACTAACTTTTAAAGCCAACACAGTAGGACTTTTAATTAATATTGTATTAGATCCGCTCATGATTTTTGGGTGGGCAGGATTTCCTGCGTTGGGTGTTGTTGGTGCAGCATGGGCCACTACAATAGCTCGTATTATCTCAGTTGCAGTACTGGTTTATTTCTCAAATCATGAAATCATCGCTTCATTTAAAGCTAAAATTAACTTTGACAAATTAAAAGATGTGGTTCGTATTTCATTTCCTGCTACAGCACAAACTCTAATCTTTACAGCAATCTCAATGGTTATTGGTAAACTCGTCATTGAGTTTGGTACGGATGCCATTGCTACCCAAAAAATTGGAATTCAGATCGAATCGATTACTTGGGTAACCATTGGTGGTTTACAAGGTGCGATTTCGGCCTTTGTAGGACAGAACTTCGGAGCTCAAAAACTTGAACGTATTGACGAAGGATATCATTCTGCACTTCGTATTGTTACAGTATTTGGTCTTGTTATTACTGCAATATTCTTAATCTTCCCAAAACCAATCTTTTCAATCTTTATTGCCGATCCTGATGTTATTGATATGGGTGTTGGGTATATGTCAGCAATTGGTTTCTCTCAAGTCTTCATGTGTTTTGAGATGTTATCAGTAGGTGCATTTAATGGAATGGGTAAAACATACATTCCACCATTAATTTCAATACTATTTACATCACTACGTATTCCACTTGCAATCTTCCTAAAACAATATTTAGGACTCAGTGGCATTTGGTGGTCTATCAGTATCTCTTCTGTATTTAAAGGTATAATCCTTCTTGTATGGTATGAAATGCTGTTACGTAAATCTAAAAATGAATTATTAGCAAACAACCCCGCTTATTAAGTGGGGTTGTTTTACAAATTTACTATCACTAGCTGTTTCTTTCTTACCTATGATTCGTACTACTAAATAATAGTACGTTTAATTTTACGCACTATTGTTGATGCGACATACCTTATCGTGTACGATACAGATAGTATAAAGATCTTGGCTACAACAAAAACATAGAGTAAATGTTTATTGCCTTTAGTATGATAAACGATAAGGAGGGAGAGATATGAGAAATATGATTAACGGAATCATTAAAGCTACCAGCGTAAGTACTTTTAGAAGTAATCTTAAAGATAATTTGGATGCCGTTTATTTCGAAAATCAAGTTTTGATAGTTACACGACCTGAAGATGAAAACGTCGTAGTTATTAGCGAGTTTCAATTTAATGAAATATTAAGAAAGTTTAATAACATAGAATATT
>DEPV01000129.1:0-3580 GCA_002358955.1 Erysipelothrix sp. UBA3383
AACTTCCCCACCTAAGTGTCCTGCACCTGGACCCATATCAATAATATAGTCTGCCTGACGCATCACTTCAATATTATGCTCAATTAGTATGACACTAGAACCATTATCTACCAGTTTGTTCAAGATGTCTAATAAGACTTGAATATCTGACATATGAAGTCCTGTAGTAGGTTCATCCAGTACATAAATCTCACCTTTTTTATGAAGTTGAGCAGCGAGTTTAATACGTTGACACTCACCCCCTGATAAAGTATCTAAAGGTTGACCCAAAGTAAGGTAAGAGACACCAACATCAATTAAACTTTGTAATGTCTTTTGAATCGTTTTATCTTCAAAGAAAGCAATGCTTTCTTCCAGAGATAAATCCAGTACTTCCATAATGTTTTTATCTTGAAACTTCATATCAAGAACCTCTGCTAGATAACGTTGTCCATGACACACAGGACAAACAGATTCAACACCTTCAAGGTATGCAAGGTCAGTATAGATAACACCATTACCCTTACACTCAGGACATCCGCCTTTAGAATTGAAACTAAAGAGAGATTTCTGAGTGTCATTTGCTTTTGCAAACAAGGTTCTAATACGATCAAAGATACCTGTGTAAGTAGCTATGTTAGAACGTCTAGTAACATGTAATGCCTTTTGATCAATCATGATGGCTTCAGGATACTGCTTCATAAACTCAAGATTGATGAGGGAACTCTTACCACTTCCTGCAACCCCACTAACAACACTTAAAACCCCTTTAGGAAGCTGTACATCGATGTTCTTAAGGTTATTGCTCGTACATCCTTTAAGCTCAAACCAGTCCTCTACAGTCCTTACAATCTCTTTTAAATCAGGATACTTCATTAAGTGTTTACCAGTGATGGTATCAGACTCTAAAAGTCCTTGAACATCACCCTCATACATAATGTGACCCCCATGGATTCCAGCACCTGGTCCTACATCTACAATATGATCCGCTTCAAGAATCACATCGCGATCATGCTCTACTACAAGTACTGTATTTCCTAAATCTCGTAAGTGAATTAACATCTTGTTTAAGTTTGCAACATCGGATGGATGTAGGCCAACTGAAGGTTCATCAAAGATATATAACATTCCAGTCAAAGCAGAACTCATATGTTTCATCATCTTAACACGTTGAGACTCACCACCACTTAGTGTAGATGTTTGACGATCAAGACTTAAATAATCAAGACTCATACCGATTAATAAATCGAGTCTTTTAACCGCTTCATCAATAAGGGGTTGAACACTGTCTTCTTGGATATCAAGTAGAAAATCTTTCAGCGTAGCAAGTTCCATTTGAGAGACCGTAGCAATACTTTCACCATGAATCAAACACTTGCGTTTCTCCTCATTAAACCGTGTCCCATTACATGCTGGACATATTGTTTCATGGGTATATTCATCGATGATTTTCTGTGTTTTTTCAGAGTGTCCACTAAGATCACGTGAAACATAAAGGCGTCTAAACTTGTTGATAACACCTTCGTATTCTACATTTGTTGTTTTACCACCAACCGATGGAACCTTCACTTTTTGACTCTCTCCATAAAGTAGTAAATCTAGTAGTTTTGGGTCATAATCATTCAATACCAAGTCTAAATCAAAGAATCCTGATGCCTCATAAATCGTAAAGTACCATCCCCCTTGTGCAAATGCAGGAAACAAAATTGCACCATCATTTAAAGATTTATTGCGATCAACAATCAAATCCTCTTTAATCTGATTCAATTGCCCAATACCTGAACATTCCAAACACATGCCTAAGGGATCGTTGAATGAGAAACTGTGCACAGGGCCTGCATGAGGCACACCTGCACGTGAGAAGATCCCACGAATGAATCCTAGGATATCCGATGTTGTCCCCAGTGTGGAGCGGGCATTGCCTCCCATGGGTTTTTGATCCACGATCAGTGCCGGGTTTAAGTTCTTAATGGATAGAACATCCGCATTGGAGTATTTGGGTAAAAACGTTTGAATAAACGTAGAGTAAGTTTGATTCATCTGACGGGATGCTTCATGCGCAATCGTATCAAAAACAATCGAACTCTTGCCACTTCCGGATACTCCGGTAAATACAGTAATCTTGTTTTTAGGAATGTTTAAGTCTAAATTTCTTAAGTTATTCTCATTCATTCCTTTAATAATTAATTCATCGTACATTAATATCACTTCCTTCTAAAAAGATAAAAATCGAGTAATCGTAAAGATTACTCGTTTATCTAGTAATTAACATGCATTAAGTACAGGCCACAAGCCGGTACATTTTTATTAAATACATCTTTATCTTGTGCTCTTAAGATGGTTTCTAAATCAGAAACACTCAAGCGGCCAATTCCCACTTCAATTAAAGCAGCAACCAGCATACGAACCATGTACCTTAAAAAGCCATCACCTGAAATCGTTATTTCAAGATGCTTATCTTTTTGCAATACTTCAAAAGTATGGATGGTTCTAATTTGATTTTTAACAATTAATAGTTCAGTAGCATTGTAACTGGTAAAATCATGAGTTCCTAGAAAGACCTGTGTTGCTTCTATCATCTTTGCAACATCAAGCTCTTTAGCAATTTGATACTCATAGTTTAGTTTAAAAACATCCACATCACCCATGTTAATCAGGTAACGGTATGTCTTTTCAGTGGCATCAAAGCGAGCATGAAAGTTCTCTTTTTCCAATACTTCAATAATTTGTATACTATCTGGAATCAGTGCATTCAATGCTTTTTGATACTGCATAGCATCCATATTCAGCTCACTTTCAAAATGAAAGACTTGACCATAAGCATGAACTCCCTTATCCGTTCTTCCTGATCCATGAACCACTACCTCGCCTTTATGAATTGTGCTGAGTGCTGATTCAAGAATCTCTTGAATGGTGGAAAGTCCAGGCTGTTTTTGCCATCCTGAATACAGGGAACCATCATATTGTACTGTACATTTATAAATCATAAGTACAGGTTAATCATGATAACAGAAACAAGGACCCCAATGCAAATCAGAAGCCCTAGATAATCTGAAGGACGAATTTTTAATTGTTTATAACGTGTACGTACTTTTCCCGGGTAATATCCACGTGCCTCCATCGCATCTGCTAAATCTTCAGCACGCTGAAACGCAGATACAAAGAGTGGTAGAATCATTGAAATAATTCCCTGTATCTTCTCTTTAATACTTCCCTCATCAAGATCCACACCACGACTAGCCTGTGCTTGCATGATTCGTTGGGTATCTTCAATCAAGGTTGGAATAAAGCGTAATACAATACTGATCATCATTGCGATGACATGTGAAGGTACACCGATCTTACGAAATGGTGATAGTAAATCTTCGAGTCCCAGTGTTAAATCGAGTGGTGCTGTTGTAGCAGTAAGTAGTGTTGTAATCATAATCATAAAGACTAAACGTCCTAAGATGTACACTGTTTGCCAAATCGCATCACTGTATAAAGTAAACTTCCAAACATTAAATACAACATAGCCTGTACGAATGACCAGTGTATTAATCAGGAATAGAAAGACCAACATAAACATCATTGGTTTCATCGACTTCATGATAAATTTAAA
>DEPV01000129.1:3722-4149 GCA_002358955.1 Erysipelothrix sp. UBA3383
TCTAAAGGCATGTATTGTCCTAATGCAAAGTTCTTCATTATAGACCTCCTTTAGAAGCAATCTCACTGATTGTCTTTAAGTCAACATAATCCCCAGTATCAATATTTTTAAGCTTTAACATTTCTTTAAGTTGTAATACTTTAGGTGGAACAAATCCTTTTTCAGTTAAGTTATGTATGTTTAAGAAGTATGGCATCATCGGTCCAGTATAATGTACCTTCCCTTGATCCATCACTAATAAATCATCGGCATAGTTTAATACATGATCCATATCGTGAGTTACCATGATGATGGTTTTACCCAACTCTTTATTTAATTTAACAAAGAGTGCCATCATTTCAGCAGCCCCTTGAGGATCCAGTCCTGCAGTAGGTTCATCCAGTACTAAGACTTCAGGATTACTCGCAATCACACCTGCAATTGCAAC
>DEPV01000129.1:4227-5958 GCA_002358955.1 Erysipelothrix sp. UBA3383
ACTAGGTGCAATGCATTTTCTACAGATGATTTGATCTCTTCTTCACTAAACCCAAAGTTTTTTGGACCAAATGCAACATCGGTAAAAACATCGACCTCAAACAACTGCATCTCAGGAAACTGAAACACCAATCCTACCTGTGCACGCAGGGACTTCAAGCGTTTTGTTTTCTCTTCAGGAATTAGTACATGATCAATAATATGAACACTTCCTGAAGTAGGTCGATTCAATCCATTTAAGTGTTGAACCAAAGTAGACTTACCACTTCCTGTAGGTCCTATAATTGCAGTAATCTTCCCTTTTTCAAAACCTACATTAACATCATTTAAGGCATCAAATGCAAAAGGTGTTGATGGTGCATATTCATAACTAACATTTTTAAATTGAATTAACAAGTTCATCAACCATCCCTTCTAAATCATAAGGATCACTCAAGTGAATTCCTAATGCTTTCATTGCTTCATAAAACTTCACTGAAAAAGGAACATCCAATTTCAGTTCAATCAATGCTTGTGTTTTTAATAAGATATCATGAGGTGTTCCTTGAAATGCAATCTCTCCTTGATTCATTACGATAACATAATCACTCATAGTCACTTCTTCAATATCATGGGTAATGGAGACAATGGTCATCTTATCCACGCGGTGTAAAGAATCCACTAAGTCGTTGACTTCTTTACGCCCCTTAGGATCTAACATACTGGTTGCCTCATCTAAGATAATAAGTTCAGGTTGCATTGCTAAAGCACCAGCAATGGCAACACGTTGTTTTTGTCCTCCGGATAGTTTAGTAGGTTCATGATCCAAATAGTCCTTCATGCCTACCGCTTCTGAGAAACGGTTAATGATCGGATCCATATCTTCCGTTTTAATCAAACGGTTCTCAAGACCAAAAGCAATATCATCACGTACGGTCGATCCAATAAATTGGTTATCTGGGTTTTGAAATACAATCGCAACCTTCTCACGCATATCATAGACATTCTTTTCTGTTAATTGAATGCCTTCAATATTAATACTGCCCTCTTTAGGACTTAATAAACCAATGAGAAGTTTTGCTAAGGTTGATTTACCACTCCCATTATGTCCAATAACTGTAACATAATCCCCTTTGTTAACATCAAAACTAACGCCGTTGAGGGCGTTAGCAATGTCATCATATGAAAATGTTAAGTTCTTAACTTCAAGTTGTTTCATAACTATCTCCTATTGCTGTGTTAATAAATGTACCATCGTGATGATAACTTCTGTAGCTTTCACCATAGAATCTGCATTGGCAAACTCATGACGGCCATGGAAGTTTTCCCCACCTGTAAATAAGTTAGGTGTTGGAAGTCCCATGTATGATAAACGAGAACCATCCGTACCACCACGTACTGCACTGATAACAGGTGTCACATCACACTGTTTCATTGCATCTTGAGCCAGTGTAATAATACTCATGTCTTGCTCAATGATGTTTCTCATATTATAGTAAGTATCAGTAACCACAGTTTCAACTGCCATATAACCATACTTCTCATTTAATGTTTCGGTAATTTCTTTAATTAATTGTTTCTTACTTTCAAACAGGTCTTTATCATGATCTCGAATGATCATTTCCATTGAACCCTCTTCGATATTAGTACTCATATCAGTAATCAAGATAAACCCTTCACGCTCTTCTGTGTTTTCTGCTCTTTGATCACTTGGTAGCATGTTCATGATTTCCTGGGCAATGATTGCCGCATT
>DEPV01000129.1:6027-13582 GCA_002358955.1 Erysipelothrix sp. UBA3383
CTGCAGCATTGAAGGTTTCATATTCAAGGCCCCCTAAAGCACCACCATCTACAGTAAATGCAAAATCAGCATCAAAGCCTTCCACATCAAAAGAATCAGAACCCGTTCCAATTTCTTCATCAATGGTAAATGCAATACGCACATCCCCATGCTCAATATCAGGATTATCAATCAAGTATTCCATGGCTGTTAAAATCTCAGCAATCCCTGCTTTATTATCCGCTCCAAGAAGTGTAGTACCATCTGTAACAATAATGGTATCCCCTTTAGAATCCAGTAGGTTAGGGAAAGTCTCAACACTGCTGATGATATTCAATTCTTCATTCAGAATAATATCTTTACCATCATAGTTCTCAATCACTCGTGGTTGAACATTCTCACCATTATAATCTGCTGTATCCATATGGGCTATAAAGCCAATCGTACGAACATCCTTAGTAGTATTGGATGGTAATAGTGCAGTCACAATACCATACTCATCGATTTTTACTTTCTCAAGTCCTATAGCGATACATTCATCGTATAGAATTTTTGCTAAATCAAATTGAATTGCTGTTGACGGAACCTGTTGTGATGATGCATCAGATCGTGTATGGATCTTTGCATATCGAATTAATCGGTCAATTAGTATATTTTTCATAAGTACCCCGTTTTCTATCTTGTCTTATTTTAACACATATCACTTACTAAAACGATGCTTTTAACTCAAGTGTCATGACATCTCCACACTTCATATTATTCAGTGCATAAATTTTGAAGGCAGAAAAAAACAACAGCTGCCTGTTGTTATTCTTCTGATGATGCATCAGTGAGATCTTCACTCACTTGGCGTGCAAGCTCTGTTACTGAATCTGCAGCTTCTTGACCCAATTCATCAAGTGCAACGAGTGTCTTCTTAACGTGGTCCTTGTTATTTTTAGTAATAAAATAACCTGCAGCACCAACAGCCGCACCTATAACAGCAATAGGAAATAATTTTTTCATATCAACCCTCCTGTTTCGTTATCTTTATTTTACCACATTTTATTACGCAGTTGTATGATTTCACCAATACTTCCATTTTTCCACATACTAAAAAAGACCCCAAAGGGTCTTAATCAGCTTGTCGTCTTTTAACGATAGTGAGTCCATCACCTACATCAAGATGTTCTACAATCAAATCCGTTCGACTTGCTAAATAGTCTTTAAAAGTATTAATCTTTTGAACCATTTGACGGATGCGTCGTGATTTAATCGCACTGACATCTTGTGTTAATCCATGATAATTCATATTATCGATGATGCAAACCTTATCTGTAAATGCAAAGAACAATCTAAAGAATGCTAAGTTTTGTGCTTTTGCTGCATCTATAATCAGTGCATCATAAGCACGTTTGGGATGAAAATCAAAAGCATCCATATGAAACGCTGTAATATGATCATCAAAGCCTAAAGCCTTAATGTTAATCACAGCTTCCTTATACCTTAAATCATCTCGTTCAATCGTATCAATCTTACGGTCATGATTTAAATCAAGCAATGCACTGGCAGAAAAACCAACGGCCGTACCAATCTCTAAGATTGATACGGCCAGGTTTTCATTGAGTACATCAGAAACGCATTGAATGCTTTCAAGTGGCATGATGGGCACATTATTATTGAGTGCTTCTTGCCTGATAGTTTCTAATGTTGTCTTCATATTAATTAAACAAATTCAATGATTGCCATTGGTGATGCATCACCACGGCGCATTTCTGTTTTGATAACACGTGTGTACCCACCGTTACGGTCAGCATAGCGTGGTCCAATTTCAGAAAATAATTTTTGAACTGCTGTATTTCCTTCAGCATCTTTAACATTGAATAATACTTGAGCTGCTTGACGGCGTGCATGTAAGTCGCCTGTTTTCGCTAAAGTAACCAGTTTGTCTGCGTATGATTTTAATTCCATAGCTTTCTTTTCTGTTGTTTCAATTTTTCCGTGAATCACTAAGCTTGTTGCAAGATTACGTAGTAATGCTTTACGGTGAGCTGCGTCACGTCCTAATTTACGGTATCCCATTTTATATCCTCCTATTCAAACGATTTAAAGCCTAATCCAAGATCATGGAGTTTGTCTTTAACTTCTTTCAATGATTTCTTACCTAGATTTCGAATACGCATCATTTCATCTTCCGATTTCAGAGTTAACTCTTCTACCGTCTGGATTCCTGCGCGCTTTAAACAGTTGTATGAACGAACTGATAAATCAAGATCTTCAATCATCATCGTTGCCATTGGATTTTCAACACCAGATACATCTGGCTTAATTACGGACTCAGCTTCGAACACTGAATCTTTAATTGAAGCAATTTGCTCTAGGTGATCCATTAGAATTTTAGCTGCCATGGATAGTCCAACTTGTGGTTGAATGCCTCCATTTGTCCAAATTTCCATGATCAAACGATCGTATTTTGAATCTTGACCAACACGAGTTGGTTCTACATTAAATTTAACTCTTTCGATTGGAGTATAAATAGAATCTGTAAAAATTGTTCCTATGCCTTGTAATGAATTTTGATAAATGAATTTATTTTCTTCAGAACTGACATAACCACGTCCATTACGGACTTTTAATTCCATTTCTAAAACTGCACCTTCTGCTAATGTCGCAATGATCAAATCTTTGTTGAATACTTCAACATTGGTTGGACATTCGATGTCACCAGCAGTAACAACTTTAGGGCCTTTTTGTGAAATACGCAGTGTGTAGATTTCATCATCTGAAACGCTAAGTACTAAGTCTTTAACATTTAAGACGATTCCTGTAACATCCTCACCAACACCTGCAATTGATGTAAACTCATGGTATACACCCTCAATTTTAATTGAGAATACTGCAGCTCCTGGAAGTGATGATAACAGAACACGACGCAGTGAATTACCAATAGTTGTTCCAAATCCACGTTCTAGTGGTTCAATTTCGAACTTACCATAATGGTTGGTTTCATCAAATTCTTTCACTTCGAATAACGCACGTTCAAACTTGTTCATCTATGAATACCTCCTTATTTTCTCTTTTTTTATTAATATTATTATCCACGTGGACGTTTTGGTGGTCGACATCCGTTATGTGGTACTGGTGTAACATCGTTAATTGCACTGATTTCAATACCAGCTACTGATAACGCACGAACTGCTGACTCACGACCTGGTCCAGGTCCTTTAACATTAACTTCTACGCTCTTCATACCATGTTCGATTGCTGCTCTTGCTGCTGCTTCTGAAGCCATTTGAGCTGCGTATGGTGTTGATTTACGTGAACCTTTATATCCTAATGCACCTGCACTTGACCATGCAATTACATTACCTTGTTCATCCGTAATCGAAATGATTGTGTTGTTAAATGTTGAATGAATATGTGCGAATCCTCGCGCTATATTCTTTTTAACACGACGTTTACGGGTTGTTTTAGCCTTTGCCATTGTGTATTCCTCCTAATTAAATGTTATTTTTTCTTACCTGAAACTGTACGACGAGGTCCTTTACGTGTACGTGCATTTGTTTTTGTACGTTGTCCACGAACTGGTAGTCCACGACGGTGACGGATTCCTCGGTTTGAACCGATTTCCATTAAACGTTTAATGTTTAAGTTAACTTCACGACGTAAGTCCCCTTCAACTTTAATTTGTTCAACTTCCTTACGGATTGCGTTTACTTCATCTTCTGTTAGATCTTTAACGCGTGTATCTTCATTTACGTTTGCTGCAGCCAATACTTTTTGAGAAGTATTTAAGCCAATTCCATAGATATATGTTAATGACACTACTACACGTTTGTTACGTGGAATGTCGATTCCTGCTATACGAGCCATATATTTGAATTCCTCCTATCCTTGTCTTTGTTTGTGTTTTGGATTTTCACAAATAATCATTACTCTACCTTTACGACGAATGACACGGCATTTGTCGCACATCGGTTTAACTGATGGTCTTACCTTCATGTTTGAATCCTCCTAAAACCTTCTTATTTATGTCTAAATGTTATACGCCCACGTGATAAATCATAGGGTGATATTTCTACAGTCACGCGGTCTCCCGGTAAAATGCGAATGTAGTGCATACGGATTTTACCAGATACGTGAGCTAAAATTTCGTGACCATTTTGAAGTTCTACTTTGAACATTGCTCCTGGCAATGTATCAAGAATAACTCCATCTACTTCAATGACATCTTCCTTGCTCATTAATGTTTGTTTCCTTTCTCTGATAGTGTTAATATTTCAAACCCATCTTCAGTAACCAATACAGTATGTTCAAAGTGTGCAGTCAGTGATCTGTCTTTTGACACCACTGTCCAGCCATCTTCAAGTGTTTCTGTTTTGGCAGTTCCAATTTGTACCATTGGCTCAATTGCGATTACCATGTTTTTACGAAGTAAAGCGCCTTTACCAGCAATTCCAACATTTGGCACATACGGTGCCTCATGCATTGAGGTTCCTACTCCATGCCCTGAATATTCAACAGGTAAGTGGTAGTTATGTGGTAGCACCACATCCATACAAGCAGCTCCAATATCGCCTACTCGATTTCCAGTTTTCACAGCTTCAATTGACTTGAATAATGCTTCTTCTGTAACATCTAATAAGTTTTGTGCTTCCTCGCTGATAACACCTACTGGGTAGGTCCATGCGTGGTCGCTATAATACCCCTTGTAAATTGCCCCGATATCGATTGCGATGATATCGCCCTCTTTCAGGATGACATTAGAACTGGGAATACCATGAACTAATATCTCATTGACGGATGCACATATTGATCCAGTAAAACCATCATAACCAAGAAATGCAGGTGTAGCACCTTGACTCAGAATGTAGTCATGAGCAAGCTTATCAAGTTGTAAAGTTGAGATACCAGGTTTAATGGCTTCTTTAAGAAGCTCCTGTGCATCAAATGCAATACGACCCGCTATACGCATTAAGTCTAATTCTCGTTCACTCTTGGTAGAGATCATTTAACCGCCTCCAATATGTCCATTACTTCTTTAAATACCAATTCAACAGCTTGTGCTGCATTGACATCTTTAACAAGTCCTTTTTCTCGGAAATAATCGATTACAGGAGCTGTTTCCTTTTCATAGATTTCATAACGAACTTGTAGTTCTTTTTCGTTATCATCACTACGTTGGTAAGTTTCCCCACCACAAACATCACAAATACCTTCAACTTTCGAAGGTTTTGTATCGATATGGTAGATTTCGCCACAATTCTTACACATTCTTCGTCCTGTAATACGACGAATCAGTTGATCATAATCAACCACAAGGTTGATCACAAGTTGAATTGGACGATCAATGTCATTAGACATTGCTTCGACAGCTTGTGCTTGATGAATATTTCTTGGATAACCATCCAATAAATAACCATTTAAGCAATCATCTTGAGAAATTCTTTCTTTAACCATACGATCTGTAACATCATCTGGAACCAGTTGACCTTGATCAATATAGCCTTTTGCTTCAATTCCCACCGGTGTTTGATCTGCAATGGCAGCTCTAAACATATCTCCCGTTGAGATGTGAGTGATATTGTACGTGTCTACAATTTTTGCAGACATCGTACCTTTACCACTACCAGCAGGACCCATAATTAATAAATTCATTATAAAGACCCTCCTATTTTTACTTACTGAATAACCCTTGGTAAGAACGTTTTGCTGTTCTTCCCTTAAGTTCTTTAACTGTTTCTAGTGCAACCCCAACAACGATGATGATACCTGTACCACCAAGTGCTGCTTCTTTAGGAATTGCTGTGAACATTGGTAAGATGTTTGGTAAGATTGCAATAAACGTTAAGAATAATGCTCCCAATACCGTAATACGATTTAGAATCGTACTGATGTAGTTCTTAGTATCTTTCCCTGGACGAACCCCTGGAATGTAAGAACCGTTTTTACCAAAGTCTTCTGCAATTTTCTCAGGATCAACTTGTAAGTTAGTATAGAAGAATGTAAATGCGATAATTAATAACGCATAAACTACTAAACCAACGGGGTGAGTTGTAACCATGTACTTAGATAAGAACTGGTATACAGCACCTTGGTTAATCCATGATAGCGCAATGATTGGAGCATTCATGATTGCCCCTGCAAAAATTACAGGTACAACAGATGCTGAGTTAATCATTAGAGGTAAGTGGTTGGTTTGACCACCACGTCCCTGTGTGCTTGATGTGTACTGAATTGTAATCTTACGAACGGCACCGTTCATAAATACAACCAATACTACGATTGCAAAATATGATAAAACAAATAATCCAAATCCGACAAGTCCTGCAAGTGTATTACCTTTAGTCATTGTTGTGAATGTTGAAATAAATGTTGATGGCAGGTTTGAAACAATCCCTGCAAAAATGATCATTGATAGACCATTTCCTACACCTTTCGATGTAATTTGGTCTCCTAACCACAATAAGAACATGGTTCCAGCTGCCATGATTGTCCCCATGAAGAAGAAATCTGCAGGAGTGGAACTAATTAATATTTTTTGTTGTGAGTTAAAGATTCCGATTAAACCAATTGCCTGAACATAGGCTAATACAACACCTAAGTAACGCGTAATTGTATCAATTTGTTGTTTCCCTTTTTGACCTGACTTTGTAAGTTCAGTTAAATAAGGAATTACATCCATCGATAGTAACTGGATAATAATTGAAGCAGTAATGTATGGCCCAACCCCCAATGAGAAGATTGAGAATGACTGAATCATTCCACCACCCAGCATGTTCATCATATCAATGAATGTGTTTGATGATACACCAGCTCCAAGCTTTACAGTATCAATATTAGGAACAGAAATAACTGTTCCTAAGCGATATACTAGTAGCATTGCAAGCGTGAAGATGATTTTATTTCTGATTTCTTTGTTTTTAAATAGATCAGTTATAAATCTCATTAGATAACCTCTGCTTTTCCACCTAGATTTTCAATTGCTTCAACTGCTGATTTTGAGAAAGCGTGAGCTTTCACTGTTAGTTTTTTCTCTAAGTTTCCTTGACCTAATACTTTGATTCCGTCAAGTTGCTTACGAACAATACGTTTTTCAATTAGTGTTTCAACTGTAACTTCTGCTCCGTCTTCGAATACATTTAATGCATCCAAGTTAACGATTGCATAGTTAACACGGTTAATGTTGTTGAATCCACGTTTAGGAATACGTTTGAATAAAGGTGTTTGTCCACCTTCGAATCCTAGTGCAACTCCACCACCACTACGAGCGTTTTGCCCTTTGTGACCTTTACCTGAAGTTTTACCAGTTCCTGATCCGTGTCCTCGTCCAATACGTTTACGGTCTCGACGAGCACCTTCATTATATTGTAAATTATGTAATTTCATGTTGGTCCTCCTTCTTATCGTACGTCTTGTACTTTAATTTCTCTTAATGCCGCAACTTCATCAACTGTTTTCATTTCATTCAACGCATTGAATGTAGCACGAATCATGTTGATTGGTGTACGTGAACCGATACATTTTGTTAGAACATCTGTAACCCCTGCTAACTCCATGATATCACGGATAGCACCACCAGCGATAACTCCTGTAC
>DEPV01000015.1:0-311 GCA_002358955.1 Erysipelothrix sp. UBA3383
AATCTTTTTAAATCTTTTTTAAAATAAAGCCTCAAAAGTGGTGTTTTATACGCTTATATACCCTTTTAAACCCTTTATATAGTGGTTTTAAGCACTTTATGCATTATTTTGAAACATTTTTAAAATAGTTGTTGACACTACTAGAACTTAATGGTATTATGTTTAAGCAGTCAAGGAAATGGGCCTGTAGCTCAGTTGGTTAGAGCGCACCCCTGATAAGGGTGAGGTCGCTGGTTCGAATCCATTCAGGCCCACCATTTTCTTTAAAAATTGAACTGCACAATGGGGTTTTAGCTCAGTTGGGAGAGCGC
>DEPV01000015.1:388-961 GCA_002358955.1 Erysipelothrix sp. UBA3383
AGTCATCTTCGGATGACTTTTTTTATGTCTTCCTATACTTTATCAGATCTGTTTAACACTTCTTAAAATTATTAATGCATATAAATAGAATTAATAATGATAACTGTTATCATATATAAAGTTAAAGGAGATTATAACGATGATTACAACAAAACAATTGAAGTTTTTAGATATCTTAGAATATCCCAACATGAGCATCGATACCCAGAAGATGAATTTTCTTACAGGTAAAAGTGGTGTTGGTAAAAGTGCATTTCTTAAAATGCTCAATCGAAGTAATGAAGTAAAAGAAGGAACCCTTTATATTGATGGTATTGATATAACTCACTTAGACCCCATTCAATTACGACAAGATTATTTATTATGTGGACAGAATGTATTTCTATTCAATGGCAGCATACAGGATAACTTCAATATGTTTTATGAATTAAGAGATATGGATAAACCCACAATTCATACCATTGGAAGATACCTTAAGATGGTGTGTAGTACCTTTAGTCCACAGGATAAGGTAGATTCCATGTCAGGTGGCGAAAGGCAGCGTATTTACCTTGCTTTGTTTGTCTCCATGGC
>DEPV01000015.1:999-2063 GCA_002358955.1 Erysipelothrix sp. UBA3383
GATGAGCCTACATCGGCTCTAGATAGGGCCACAGGTGAAGAGGTGCTTTGCAATATTAAGGCCTACTGTAAAGACCAAGGTATTGGAAGTATTATCATCAGTCATGATGATGTCTTGGCTAAAGAATTTGCAGATCACATCATCCACTTAGAAAACATTCGAAAGGAGGTTTACCATGGATAGTTCAATCATCACACTGAATATCGTTCAGTTTTTATGTGTGTATCTTTTATTAGCGTTGGTCTTGTTTATTATGAAACGGGCTCAAGTGGATCAAACACGTTTGCTCTTTACTGCAAGTCTTCAAATGTCAGTACAACTTTACTTAGCAGGATTAATACTCACTTATATCTTTGATAATCCGCATCCCCTCTTTGTCATACTATATCTACTCAGCATGATTACATTCTCTACTCAACGCATCATGAAACGTAACAAACACTTAAACCCTCGCTTTAGAAAGATTATTTTCTTTTCATTGGGTGGCTCAGGTCTTGCTGTACTTTCATTCTTTATCTTAGTCATTGTTCAAACTGATATCTTCAATCCACAATATGTCATTCCTATTGGCGGTATGATTATGGGTAATGCCATGAATGGTTTAAGTTTAGGTATTAAAACATTATCAGAAACCATGAATCTTGAGAAGAATAAGATTGAGACTTTAATCAATGCTGGAATTGCTCCTAAAGCCATTTTAAGACCCTTCATCAATCAATCGATTGCTACTGCAATGTTACCCACCCTTAACAACATGCTTAACATGGGGATCATTGCACTGCCTGGTATGATGACAGGACAAATGATTTCAGGAACAGTACCCATTACTGCTATCATGTATCAAATTGCGGTGATGATTGCTATTACAACCGGTGTTAGTCTTACGACATTCTTTGGTTTAAACATAGGTTCTTCTACACTGATCAACGATTCCATGCAGATCGAGTGGGACTACCAGTAAACTTCACAATTATTACAACTTTCTTTAAAAAAGACTTGAATTGCTTATCTATACAGTCTATAATAGGTAAGCAATCAGTTATGGGGTTTTAGCTCAGCTGGGA
>DEPV01000015.1:2095-9351 GCA_002358955.1 Erysipelothrix sp. UBA3383
TCGATCCCGCTAAGCTCCACCATAATTATAATCAAAGCGATCTTACGATCGTTTTTCTTTACCAAAAAAATCTATACCGACAAAAAGCCACATGTTATTACTAACACGTGGCTTTTTGTTATCCCTTGATATAAAAAAGACGACATCTTATGACATCGTCCTTAAGTATAGTACTAAACTACTTTAATCATCTTAGACACACCGGTTGAAATAAATGCAAACCCTGTATAAAGCACTAAGAAGCCTTCTGCAAGTCCTGGGTTAAAGAGTAACCAAACACCATAAGCAATGATCAGGATATCTAAAACCATAACTAGAATACGCAATCCATGTTTTGGAATGAATGCAGCAAATTGAAGTTGCAATGCTGAATCAATGATAATCCAGAAAAGCAGCATGTATGCTAAGAAAAGTGTATTACTAATAAAATTACCAAACATAAAGATCAGTCCCAATACCAGTAAGATAATACCATCAAATAGACTACCTTGATGAATCTCTTCACTGAATCGACGTGTCATGTATGAGATGATTAATGCCAAGACACCACTCACCAGAACAATCCATGCCATCATAAATGACAATGTTTTAAGTGTTGTATTTGGATTTTGAATCATTAACATACCAAATACAATATAAATTAAACCAGCCGCAACACCAACAACGCGACTCCAAAAATTAGTTTGTTTCATAATTTCCCCTTTTCTATAAGCTTGTAGTGGAATCTTCCTGTATCGAAGATATTCAAGCTTCATGTATATTATTTAGTTTATGTGATAACATCACTGATTGCAAGAACAATATTTATGAACATGTTTTACCAGTAATGCATCTCATTGCAATTTATGACGTAAAGCACTGATCTTTAATTTTATGTCTTTCAAATCTAAAACAGTAATCCACTGAATGAAGATTCCCATAAAGAGCAACAAGGTAAAAATACTGAGTATTTGTCCAAATTGAAATGCATACCTTAAGTTGAGTATCAAGGCTAATACAAGCTGGATACTTCGTACCCATACCTCTTTGAACAAATCAACACGTAGTATCTTAGGTAAGAATACAATCATTCCAATAAGAACAGCCATGATGATAACACGCATCATCGGTTTTGAAATAAACCGAGCACTTAAGCCATCAATGAATGTACCTGCTGTTTGATTGACTATTGCACCAAGATCTATATTATCCACAAAGACTTGCTGTAATATCATCCCTCCTTCTATTTCTTTGGGAATATTGATTCCAAAACCCTGCGCCTTCTGAATCAAAAGATCAGGCATCACAAGGTGCACTAAGCCATCTGCTGTAGGTTTTAAATCAAGAACATAATCTACCGCAATAGCTTCCTTAACACCATCCACTTGAAGATTCACAAGTCCCAAACCACTACCTGCAATAACTAACATCAGTAAGGATGTAATTGCACTAATCTTAATCACACGTGATGAGAATCCCAAAACATCAAATCCTCTAAATTGAAAACGTCCTTTTTGGTACAGTAGATAAACAAGAGTTCCAACACAAAGTAATTGCCCCCATAAAAAGATCCTGAACAATAAATTTCTAAGCTCCAATAGACTGTGATTCGCATTCATAATCAGCACTAAATCCATTTGATTTACCATGATGGCAGTCAGTGCAATCACAAATAAAAGCAAGATGCTAAAGTAAGTATGATCATGCCTTAAAAGCCTTCTTTTAAGCCCTAAGAGAACCCCTTGAGCTATAATCAATGGCACAGTATAGTAAACAACTTCAACCAGCAGCAAGGGATTAAACACCTTACTATGAAGAACACTAAGATCAATAAGATTCAATGATTGAATCCCCATATATGCCAATTGTCCAAGATATGGAATTTTAGAAAATACATTATAGATAAATACGTTCATGATGTCTTTTGAGACATAAAGAAGATATATCGGAAAGACCAACAATACTGCAATATTAATAGACCCCAAAGCACTATACAACCTTGATACTGCCTGAACCTTTAAATCGTTAGAACTCTTACTTGAATTGTGTATATCAAGATACACTTCATCTTGTCGATCCATCGCTAATCCCCCTTAAACAAGACTTCTAAGCTATATATCCAATTATAACACTTCAACCCATCAAATTTTATTTATTATATCAATTATAAAAGTATGTCTAGTAATCTTAATAAATACCATTTATACTGTTATTATCACATAACAATAAAAAGGGTGGAATGGCAACCCTTTTATGGACATTTATTATAAAGTCATTTGATTCCATTGCGTTGGTGACTGATAATTCAAAGATGAGTGTAATCTCTTATTATTAAACCACCATACATATGCACTTAGTTTCTTATCAAGCTCGTGTTGGGAACTAAAAATTCTATTTCTAATAAACTCTGTTTTCATTGATTTGAATGTTGCCTCTGCAACAGCGTTATCATAAGGTGAGCCTGGCTTACTAAGTGATCTTTTAATACCAAATAGATTGAGTACATCATCTATGAGTTGATTGTCGAATTCTTTACCTCTGTCAGTGTGAAAACACTTGAAATTGAACAAATTGGATTGAATATTCGCAAAGGCAGTTTTTACAAGTTTTGCATCCTTTGACGGACCACTTGAGTAACCGATGATCTCTCTGTTATGTAGATCTACAATTGTGCAAATATAATGCCAATTTAATCCAACTCTAACATATGTTAAATCACTAACAATTATTTCAAATTTCTCTTTCTCATCAAACTCACGATCAACAATATTTTTAATCTCTGATTGATTTACTCCAGATGATTCAGGTTTGTAATTTTTGACTGTATAAGCTGATACAAGGCCTTTTGAGTGCATTATACGCGCGATACGGCGCCTTGATAGGTTTATACCCTGGCTTCGCAACTCTGCTTGAATTCGTCTAGTTCCATACGCTTGATAGTTCTCGTTAAATGTTTTCTCAACAATTTCAGAATAGATATCTTCTTTCGTCGAAGGTTCTTCATATGAATAATATCCTGACCTTGAAATATTAAGAATTTTACACATTGCAGTTATTGGATATTTATGCGAATTATTTTTGATTAATTTTATTTTCTGCCCATAATCAGGGCAGCTTGTTTTAAAATATCATTTTCCATTTCTAACTGCCTAATTCTCTTATCCTTAGCAATAATTTCTTTTTGCTCAAGAGTCAATTTGTTCTCAATTTGGACCGTTCCATTTTTCTTATATTGGCGAACCCAATTATGAATCGATGATGGACTTAAATCATATTCAATTGTAATTTCACTTGCTGATTTCCCGTTATTATATAATTCCACCATTTGTAATTTGAATTCTTCAGAATAAGTAGCTCTTTGTCTTCTTGTCATGCTAATACCTCGCTTTCATATATCTTAGCATAGACTTTATAATTGGTGTCCACTAAAGTATAGCCTATCCAAGTATTCTGGACATGATATCGAAATGGGGCATATCATTTAATCCATTCCTTTTTTATTGCATCATTCATAATTTAAATTGCTGTTGGGGCTTAAATCCATATTATTTCTTAGGATTGCCTCTAAGATATGCACATGCTAATAAGTATTGATTGGATTAACACTACTGTCGTAAATTACACAAATCGTAGTATCAATGTGATTGAATGTTTCATTGAAGTGGTAGAGCTTCTAGGGATAAACTCTTGGTCTATCAATTGATTGTTGGTTGGAACACCTTTGTGTTGAGTCACCATGTATTGGGTATAGGGATTTAAAAACCACTTTAGAAGATATAAATTACGATCACTACCATGGGGCATTAACTAAATATTGAGGCGGTGATGGTTATTTGCTAGACTGAAGTCTGTTGGTAGATAGGTAGTTTCTGGTAGGACAGTTAAATCCGTATCATTGTGTGGCTTGTGTTAGTAGTTAAAGACTTGAATGGTTTCATACATAGGCACTACTTCTTTGCTGAATATACTAATGATGGGTATAGAGGAAAATTAAGAAAAAAAATCATTGGACCAACTACTAATGGCTCCATATGATCTTTATTTCTCGATAAGTGATAAAAGACAATCCCGTGACATGTTTTACAGTTTTCTTTGAAATATTCCAAGTCTCAGTGACAATCCTGAAAATTAATTTTTTAAACTACCAATCGAAACAACATAGACGTCATCTTCTCGTTGGTAGGACAGATTAGTGCCTGTTAAGACCATTAAGAAAGATGGTGGATTGACAACATTTTTCACTAGTGACTTCAAATTTATAGCGGCTTTATCAATTTCATGTGAACCCAGTTTAATTTCAACTGCTCCCCATCGGCCATCACGAAGAACAACTACAGCATCGCATTCTAAATTATTGCTATCACGATAGTGATACACATTGCCCCCAATAGATTCTGCATATATCTTTAAATCTCTAATACATAGAGATTCGAAAACAAAGCCAAAAGTATTAAAATCTTTCAACAAGCCTTTTGAGTTTACACCAAGGGCCGCAGTAGCGATTGATGGATCTACGAAATGTCTCTTAGGACTTGTTCTTAACCTTGTAGATGATCTTAGCCTAGGAACCCAAGCTTCCAAGTCTTCGAGTACAAACAATCGTTCCAATACATTAAGGTAACTGGAGAGTGTTGGACGTGAAATTGATTCATTATCGTTGGATAAATCTCTAATTATCGTGCTATGTTTAACTTCAGTAGAAATATTTCTTGCTAAAGAACGAATCACTGCCATCATTTTTTGAGGGTTTTTTTCTGTGCCATCCACATTCGATACATCAGAATTAACAAGTGAATCCAAATAATTTTGGGCACTTATTTCAGCGAATTCAGTTTCCATCATTAAAGACCCCGGCCATCCACCACGTGTTATATACAATGCAATTTTTTCGACAGTGATGTCGTTTATTCCACTAACTTCCTGATTACCTTCAAACAATGCTAATAAGCTAATAGAGCCATCAGATTCATTGGTCTCATATAAACTCATTGTTCTCATCCGAATCCTGGAAAAGCGACCGGTTCCAGTGTGAGATGTTAGTCCATCAACTACCGGAGTTACAGAACCAGTTAAAATAAATTGCCCAAGTGCACCTCTCATATCTACTTCGTGACGCACAGCATCCCATAACACTGGTGCTACTTGCCATTCATCAATGAGTCGTGGCGCAGCCCCCACTAACAAAAGGGATGGTTTTATATTGGCTGCCTGAAGGCTACTTTCACGAGTATCCGGATCTTGCATATACAATGTACTATTAGAAAATTCGCGACCTGTGCGTGTTTTACCACACCATTTTGCTCCCTCAATCAAAACCGCACCCGATGATTTTAATGCATCCTTTAATAACTGATCTGCAATTCTAGGTATATATAGTATCATTAATCCACCTGCCTTTATTTATTAACTATAACCCATTAAATAGTTTGACGCAACATTGTTTTACATATTGCAGGGATTTCACTTTACACTTTGCATTAAATTCGCTTTTAATTTTGCAGAGATTTTACTTTACAGTTTGCAGAAATTTCACATCGTACTTTGCAATGATTGAACTTTACACCTTAATGGTGGTATGTAAATCGGACAGGTCAAACATAGAGTTTGAAAATAAGTTACAATAGATGTAACAATAGGAGTAAACTAATATATCTAAACATTACGATGAAGAATTCAAACTAAATGCACTTAAATATCGAGAAGACAATCCCCATCTAACTGTCCGAGTTCTTGCAAGGAATTTGGATATAAGTGCGCCAACGTTCTACAATCGGCAAAAAGTAGCCAATGAGAATAACGGTGATGTCTTACACAGGGGTTTGGGAAACTACATCACTGATGAAGCCAAAGAAATTGCACGCTTGAAAAGGGAGTTAAAAAATTCGGAAGATGCTTTACTTATTTTAAAACAATTGATGCCAGAAAGTGCAGTTCTTAAATGCACTATTTAGTAGTATATTGGGGTTCCTGAGTCTATTTCTTCACATTTGAGGTGACCTTCAGATGTCAATATATCTAAAAAGAGACCATTAAGGACCGATTTCCGATGATGATTCCGATTTTTTCTTTGATATTCAAATAGAGCTAGATAGCCCTGAAGATACTTAACAGATACACCGTGATATTTCTGCATGAAATTTTTGAGTAAAGCATGAAAACTATTAATAGGTTCTAAAGAATACTCACCGATTGATTTCTTCTTTGATGGTATTTTACACCAAGTAACCTTTAGGTGATTCATGAGACGATGATAAGATCTATGAGAGTCACTAACTACGCTAGCGCCCTCTTCGATAAACCCAGAGTAAATTTTAATTAAAGAATCAGCGGTGACTCTACCAGTATCAGTTACTTTAAGTATAGAATTATTTAGTTCATCAATAGCACAAGTTACATTTATTTTATCAGAACTCATACCTCTTTTCGCAGGCTCGGAAGACAATGGAACATTTTTACTTTTTTGAATGTTAGGAAATAACGTCTCATCAAGGGTTACGGTACCTGTTAGAGGCGTCTTATTCAATTTGTTGTTCAAAAGATATAGAACCTTGTGTCTCCATCTAAAAGCGGTTCTTAGAGAAATTTTTGCTTTCTCCGAGCTAACACTAAGAGAGTCGCCATCAAGTAATGACTCAATAAAACTAAGCCAATTAGGAACTTTTTTCTTAGAAGAAAACAGCAAGGTGTTCCTTACCGTGATCATATTTTTATTACAATCCTTACATTTATATCGCTGCTTGCATTGCTTCGTTTTACCCGCTTTAATCGTATTCGTGCTCGAGCAATACTTGCAAATTAACTTATCGTTATCATCACTGTATACTGATTTAGTTTTTGGTTCTAATTCTTCATCAACGAATCTTTTCAATAATTCGTATTTAATTTTACACTCAAATTTTACTAGTTGTTTAGTTGAGAAATTTTCGATGTTATCCATAATTAGTTCCCTCGATCTACATATTTTAACTTATTATATCATCAGTGTACGACGCCTAATGGCGTACATAACAACAAACTGCACTTTCTGGCATCATTTTTTTCTTTTTAAATCCCACACACACAAAAAAAGAGTCAACTAACACTAAGGTTTGTCAACTCTCTGAAACCCACAAGTTTATGTGGGTTTCTTTATACTCAATTTTTTATACACTTTACTCATAAATCAAATATACCAAGTTCCCTTTCATGGAAGCTAATTTTCTCATCATTTGCACTAATTTTAGCGTCCTGTAACTTATCGATATCTAATAGTTATGATGTTAGAATGATACCTGGAC
>DEPV01000066.1 GCA_002358955.1 Erysipelothrix sp. UBA3383
TTCCCAGATACATTCTTTGAAGGAAATGACCCTGCAATCATTAACGAAGCGGTTGAAAACTGGTTAGGGGCACGTCGTGCAATCCTTAGAAAACCATTGAATCGCATTGGTTATGGGGGTTATCCAAGTCTTGCTTATAAACATCCTGAATTTATTCAGTATGCAGAAGACATGGCAAATGAGTTCCGTGAAATCTTAAGTAACATTGAAGGACGTACTCCATATGCTCCAATTAAAGTAGCAATTCTTAATGCATGGGGTAAAATTCGTTCATGGCAAGCATTCATGGTTGCCCATGCACTATGGTATAAGCAAACATATTCATACTTTGGAATCCTAGAGAGTCTAAGTGGTATGGCTGTTGATGTTGAATTCTTAAGCTTTGAAGATATCCGTAATGGGATTCCTGAAGATATTGATGTTATCATCAATGCTGGAGATCGCGATACTGCATTCTCAGGTGGGGATACTTGGGATAATCCAGAATTTGTTGCAATGATTCGTCAATGGGTTTATGAAGGGCACGGATTCATTGGTGTTGGTGAACCAACAGCATTTGAAAAAGGTGGACACTTCTTCCAATTAGCAGATGTCTTAGGTGTTGATAAAGAACTTGGATTTACATTATCAACGGACAAATACTTCAATACACCACTAGATAATCACTTCATTACCGAAGGTATGGAAGGTGCATTCAACAGTGGAGAAGAAATCAATAACGTCTACGCTAAATATAAAACAACAGAAATTATTGCGATGGATAATGGAAACGTAACTATGGCCGCACATACATACGGTAAGGGACGTGGTGTTTATATGGCAGGATTACCATACACACCAGAAAACTCAAAGGCGCTTTATCGTGCAATGTTCTACTCATTACAACGTGAGGATGAAATCAATGTATGGTATGCAAGCAATCCAAACTGTGAGGTCCATGTATATCCTGAAATTCAAAAAGTTGCGATCTTAAACAATACAAATGTTGAGCAAGCAACTGATATTTATGATGGAAAAGGAAATCACCATACGATTACAATGAAACAATCTGAAATCAGATGGGAGGCATACGACCATGAAGGAACAATCGAAATTCATTAAATTATTAATCGGAATTGCGTATGTACTAATCTTTATTGTAGGTCTGACTTTAGTAATTCAAGGTCAGCGTACGATTGGATATCGTTATCTTGCGCAAATGCTTTTAGGAATGGGAATGTTATTATTCCTAGTCTACATGTATAACCGAAAATACAATATATAAGTAAAGGCCCTGCTGACTCTTAATGAGTGAGCAGGGCTTTGCTTATAGTGAGTACAATAAAAAAAGAAGGACGCATGATGGTCCTTCTCACATAGTGGGGTTTCTAAGAAGCCTGGAATCAGCAAGCTTCCTAAAATAGTTGAACATTGGTACTCAAATGAGTTTAGAATTATAGGTATATAAATTATAAGTGTTGAGGTTCAACATATATACCCAATATTCAACTAATTTAATTATAACAAGGTTCTATCATAAAGCAATTTAATACACTTAAGACTGTTAATAATTACACTAATTGCTATGATTAATCCTATAATATAGAATGGTATTGAAGGTGACGCTCTTTTAGTTCGTTTTGCATGAACATTTCAAAAAAAAGAGTATAATATGAACAGAGATGTATGGAGGTTGCTATGGAAAAGAATTATCGCGTTTTATTATATTATCATTATGTATCAATTAAAGACCCTGAGTCATTTAAGAATGCTCATTTAAAATTGTGTGAATCAATGAATTTGAAAGGTCGTATTATTATTGCTGAAGAAGGTATTAATGGTACAGTTTCAGGTCTTAAAGAAGATACGGATCGTTATGTTAAATGGTTTAATAATCATCCTCTATTTAAAGGGATGCCATTTAAAGTGGATGAGGAGTCACAACATGCTTTCAAAAAGATGCATGTCCGCGTAAAGCCTGAACTGGTTAACTTGCGTTTGGAAGAGGATGTTGATCCTTTACAGCAAACAGGAGAATACTTAAGTCCTAAAGCTTTTTATGAAGCGATGCAAGATGAGAATACCGTTGTTATTGATGCTCGTAATGATTATGAGTATGACTTAGGTCACTTCAGAGGAGCAATTCGACCTGATATTGAAGTGTTTAGAGATCTACCAGAGTGGATTGAAGACAATAAAGAAACTTTTGAAGGTAAGAAAATTCTAACGTATTGTACAGGTGGTGTCCGTTGTGAAAAATTCTCAGGATACCTTAAAAATGAAGGTTTTGAAGATGTTGCGCAATTGCATGGTGGAATTGTAACCTATGGTTATGATGAAGAGGTTCAAGGGGCTTTATGGGATGGACAATGTTATGTCTTTGATAACCGTATTTCAGTTCCTATTAACCGTCATGAACATGTGATTGTTGGTAAAGATTACTATACAGGAGAGCCATGTGAGCGTTATGTTAACTGTGGAAATCCTGATTGTAACAAGCAACTTTTAATGAGTGAGGAAACTGAGCGTAAATATCTAAGAGCATGCAGTGATGAATGTCGTCGATCACCACGCAATCGTTTTGTAACAGAAAATTTATTAAGTCTTGAAGAAGTATCTTTAGCATTACAAGCAATTATATAAACATTAAGAATTCCGTCAAGGAATTCTTTTTAGAAAGAGGAAGCATGGATAATAGAATTGATGCAGTGTTTAACGATTATTTAAAAGATCTTAAACGATTGATACAACATCATAGTGTATTTGAAAAGAGTGATACAAGTGCTTTTGGTCAAGGTATCAAAGATGCACTTGAAGAAGTGATTTTAATAGCCCAGGAAATGGGATTTAAAACTTATCTTGATGAGCAAGGTCACTATGCTTATGCAGAAATTGGTGAAGGAATAGAGATGTTTGGTGTATTAGGACATATGGATGTGGTTCCTGCGGGGGAGTTGAGTCTATGGAATACTGATCCTTTTCAATTGGTACATGATGAGACTTATGTTTATGGTCGTGGTGTTGCTGATGATAAGGGTCCTGTTTTAACTGCAATGTATGCATTAAAGTTAGCGATGGATCAAGGTTTAAAGTTAAAACAAAGAGTGCGATTTATTCTTGGTGGGGATGAGGAAAGTTTATGGCGTTGTATGAAGGCTTATGTTGAATTAGAAGAATTACCAACACAAGGTTTTACACCAGATTCAAGATTTCCACTGATCTATGCTGAAAAAGGATTGATTCAGTTTAATCTTTATGCAGATGATCTTGAAGATGCAGGATTTAATGGTGGAGCAGCCTATAATGCAGTACCAGAAAAAGCAGTCATTGATGCAAACTATGCGAAACTCTTTTCGGAAGACAATCAAGAATTGGAGTTTGATAATAATGGTGGTATTATTATAAAAGGGAAGGCTTCACATGCCATGTATGCTGATCAAGGGATGAATGCTAATGTTTTAGCTGCAAGTCAATTGTATGAGAAAGGCGTTCATAACCCAATGATTGATTTTATTGTTGAGAAAGGATCTCAGCCTAATGGTGAGCTTGTCTATGGATTATTGGAAGATTATATTTCTGGTAAATTGATGTTTAATGTTGCCATTGTTGAAGGAAATAAAATAGGACTTGATATACGATATCCGGTAACAATTTCTAAGGAGATCATTCTTGATGGAATCCAAGGAGCGGTTTCCCAATACGGGATTCGATTGGAAGAACATGATTTTCTAAGAGCCATACATATGGATCAAAACCTACCATTTATTCAGACACTCATGAAAATTTATCAAATTGAGACTGGTGAAATGGATGCTAAACCGATTAGTTCAGGTGGTGCTACTTATGCAAGGGCAATGGATAATATTGTAGCCTTTGGCCCTAGTAATATTAATCATCAACAGTATGAGCATCAGCCCAATGAACGGGTTCTGAAGAGTGATATTAAGTTAGCGATGAAAATCTACTACGAAACATTTAAAGAGTTGGTGTTTGAAGCACAATAAGGAGAATGATGAATGATGAGATTTGAAAAATTTACTGAGAAACACATCCCGATTTACTACAAATGGCGCAATGATCCAGAAGTTGCAATCAATGATCAGTCGTCTTTTCTAAGACCGATGTCTTATGATGAGGTTGCTAAGTGGTGTGAGATACCGATGAATGGTTTAACTTTTGTGGTTTATATTAAGGATGAACCCATTGGTTTATGTGCATTCATGACTGTGGATGAGCGTAATCGCCATTCCGAAATTTCAATTGTCATTGGAGAGAAAGCATACTGGTCTAAGGGTTATGGGACTGAAATAATGAAACATATTCTCAACTGGGGATTTGAAGGACTCAATCTGAATCGAATCTACCTCCATGTATTTGACTTTAATACACGTGCCATTGGATTGTATGAGAAAATGGGCTTTAAACGTGAGGCTGTCAATCGCCAGATGTTATATCGTCATGGGCGTTATTGTGATGTATATGGGTATGGTATCTTACGTGATGAATATTATGCAATGCAACAAAAAGCAGACTGATTAGAGTCTGCTTTTTACATGTTTATTTAAGAAGTTCCAATACTGCTTCTGCAGATTGTTTCAATGCGTCTTCTTGACGATTGGAAACCCCTAGATTGGTATATACTTGCCCAATTTTAAGTGTGTTGTTATTCATGACTTCGAAGTACTTATCAATTAATGGGTCACAGACATCTTGTTTTTGAAGTGGTCCAAATGGGTTGGCGAAGTATGATGTGGATAAACCAACTTCATGAGTTGTTGCCATTGCCATACGTCGTCCCATAACAAATGTATCTTTTGCATCTTCAATGTTAGTAAAGAAATCTGTACCAATTTTATCATCGTAGTTGTTAGCATACAAGAAGTAATCAACTTTATGATCTGATGAGATTGTTTCATAATCACTTACCGGCACGATAACACGAGCATTGTTTGCGGATTCAGGATTCATAAAGATTGAACGGTCCATTTGTTGATAAGGTAGACCACGGTCTAAATCATCAAGACGTACAAATGCACCAATTTCTGTACCTTGGGCCACGATGTTACCATCCACTTCGTGGAAGACGCCCATATCATCAAAGATAACTTCGATGTGATCAATATGATCAGAACCGACATTGGTTAATTCTTCAATGATTTCTGATTTTCCTGCACCAGAGTCACCCATAAATGCGATACCAATTTTCTTGTTTGATTTTGTGGTTACATTAACCATGGATCCATGAATTGGCAACCAACCTTTATTCATCATATAAACATTGTATGCTGTGAGCATGATTTTCTTCATGTAGCCAAAGTATTCAATTTTATCAGTATAAGCGATCTTTGCAACAACCATCTTGTTTTTATCATCAATGTGGAATGTTAGTTCATCACTTTTATCTTTGACACCAAATGCAATCATGATGTCTGGTTGGCGGGAATTGATTTCTTCTGTTGTTACCAGTTCGAATAGGTTAGAAAGTGATATTCCTGAAAAGATAAAATCTTTATGGAAGTACACATAAGCGAGTAGCGTTCCAATTTTAGCAGGGTAGCAGTAGAATTCATCTTTTGCTAAGTTTAAATCTTGGATTGGATTTGATGCTGCTTCTTGGAAGTGTCCCTCACGCTTGTTTGTCTTTGGATGTAAGATGAGTGGTGAGTGTAGTAATACTGAATCTACAAAGTGTAGTTTACGGTATTGTTCATAATCTTCAGGGATTAAGTTTTGTTTTTCGCGTAATGTAATGGCTGCGTTAGTACCTGCTTTTAATTGACGGTAGATCTTATTCTTACGACCTTGAACTTTTTCTTGTAGTCCACGGTAGAATTTAAGGATGGAGTTATTGAATTCTGTATCTGTATCGATGAAGTTGATGAGTTCTGATTTTGATTTTTTACCTAAGTGAACAATAGAACATCTTTGATATTGTCTCCAGAATACATAGATGTCATCTACGATTTGATTGCATAAACGACGATCTGAGATGAGTGGGTGTTTGATGTCTTCCAGTGGATATGCATAGAGCAATCTAGATAAATCAACAATGGAATCTACCAGGGATTCATCGCCT
>DEPV01000030.1:0-6928 GCA_002358955.1 Erysipelothrix sp. UBA3383
CTTCAACCATGTTAATTGCATCTGAAGTACCGGATACTACTAAATGCATTTTTGATGCTTCTAATTCTTTAAGACTTGGGTTGATGATGTATTCGCCATCGATCATTCCCACTGTAACTCCAGCAATTGGTCCTTCAAATGGGACATCTGAAATGCATAATGATAGTGATGCACCAAACATTGCAGCCATATCTGCTGAGTGGTCTTCATCGTATGACATAACAGTATTAACAACTTGAACTTCGTTTCTAAATCCATCAGCAAATAGTGGACGGATTGTTCTATCGATTAGACGTGATGTTAATGTAGCATGTTCTGAAGGTCTTCCTTCACGACGTAAAAATCCTCCTGGGATCTTACCTACTGAATATAGTTTTTCCTCAAATGTAACTGTTAATGGGAAAAAATCAATATCCTTCGCTTTTTTACTTGCTGTAGCAGCAGATAAAATAGCTGTATCGCCATAACGAACCAATACAGATCCACCAGCTTGTTTTGCTAATTGACCCGTTTCAACTTTTAGGGTTTTACCCCCAAATTCAAATTCAAATACTCTTTTCATTCATCTTCCTCTTTTTCTTTTTTTCAATCTCTTTATCTTTATCAATTTTACCACATTTAGACTCTAATGTACTAATATTCCCAGTTCACATTCATGATGAATTACAAGTTTTTCCGCAATTCTGTCTAATACGGCAAAAAAGAGCCCATAAGAGCTCTTTAAATGTAGGTTTAAGATTATTTTCTTAGTCCTAGTTTTGTGATTAATTCACGGTAACGGTTAATATCTTCGTTACGTAAGTATGTCAGTAAGTTACGACGACGTCCAACTTTTTTAAGAAGTCCACGGTTTGAGTGGAAGTCTTTCTTGTGTGTCTTCATGTGTTCTGTAAGTCCGTTGATTTCTGCTGTTAATACAGCTACTTGTACTTCTACTGAACCTGTATCGCCTTCTTTACGTGCGTATTCTTTAATGATCGCTGCGCGTTCTGCTTTTGTTAACATATATAATGTTCCTCTTCTTTCTTAGACCTTCATAACCGCGAAACCGTCGAGGAGACGCATCACCCAGTTATAAAGCCAATACATTATAGCACAGTAAAATATTGATGTATAGTGAAAGAATTTTATGCTTATTTAAAGTCAACTCCTGCCAACATAACGACCATTAATATATAAACAGATATTGTTACCATAAAGAAAATCCCTAATGTTTTAAGAACTTGTGCAAATGTTACTGGCCTGTAATGAGGTACTTGTTCAAATTCATTTTTTTGATGATGGTTGCCATATTCACCCAACAATTCAGCACTTGTACAATTAAATTGTTGTGTCAATAATAAGATGATGTCGGCATCAGGAATGGATTGACCCTTTTCCCATTTTGAGATTGTTTGTCTTGTGACATGAATGCGTAGACTTAATTCTTCTTGTGACCATCCACGCTCTTGTCTCAATCTTTTTATGTTTTGTCCTATCATAATATATGCCTCCCCTATTGCTATAGTCTTATTCTAAGTTTGGAAGCACTATTTAGCAAGCAACGATTCTTAACATCATGTTAAATATGATGAAAGATCCCATAACATTAACCGGTTGTAACCCTTGTAAAAATGCATATCAACACAATTCTTTTAGAAATGAGAATGCTTCCTCAAAACTTCCAGCTTTGCTTGACTTTCTGTCTATTTTATATGCTTTCTCAAAGAGCATCGTAATTATATTTTCTTCGGTACGTTCTAAAACTTTGGCTTTAACAAATTCTGATGCATTCAAATTTTCAAACTGAGCAAGCCTAGAGATTGATTCATACTCCTTTTTAGAGAACTCAATTAGTATATTATTTGCCATTTTTCTTCCCTTCTTTACCTCTTAAATCATTCAAAATATACTTTCTTACATCAATATTAGCACAACATTCCAGATACTTCATTCCATCTTATCTGTGAGTTTTAGAAATTGGTAAATCGATTTTGAGACATCAAAAAAACACCGAAGTTTAATCGGTGTTTAATGGTTTATTAAATTGAGATAAGGACTATTCGACATCCCGAATGACCTTAGCAAATCGTTTCAGAATCATTAGGGTATTAATAAGAATCGAGAAAACAAGATAGAAGTTTACTAAGTTAACTACCTTAAAGATCATATCCAGTTCACTATCCACATCATAGGCTGTCATAAGACCAAACGTTAAGATCATACTGATAAGACACTGAGTCGCAATATAAATCGAGTTTGATAATGTGGATTGACGCATGGATTCAATCTCTGTGTTTGAACTTTTCTGACCGGATAGATCACCCATGATACCAAATAATATCGATACAAAGATGGATAGTACAATCAGTAAGTTATCAAGGTTACGTGCTGTATAGACATGGGTTTCCCTAAATAAAATTAAAAGTAATAATGGTAAGAATACAGTAATGATGAAACTGTATGCTTTACGTTCAAAACTCTTAAAGTGATCAACAAAGATATTACGCAGTCCAAAGGCATCCTTCAGAAAAATCTCATATACTAAAAATAAGACAATTAAACCTACAATAATTAGTTCCATAGCTTCCCCCACCTTTTTAGATATTATATCAAATTAAATAGAGAAAGGATGGCTTAAAGGTTCCAAGGGCATACTTTAGCTTCAAGATAATCCAAGATGCTATAAAGTACTAAGCCTAGAATACTTAATACAATGACACCAGCATACATACTGGCATAGTTAACTATCGCATAAGAGTTCATGATAAAGTACCCAATTCCAAGTTTAGTAGAAAAGTTTTCTGCAAAGAATAAAATAGCAATGCTAACACCAATGGCAATACGTATGGATGTAAAGACGCTGGGTAAGATAGCAGGAATGATGCAGTGTTTTAAGACATCAAAACCGGTTAGACCTAAAGCATGAACAGAGTCAAAGTATGATTTGTTGATGGATTCGATGGCATCTTGAGTACTGAGTATGAACTGAAAGACAATCACACTGAATATCAGGACTACTTTAGGTGTTTCTCCCAGTCCAAATAACAACATGAATACCGGTAAAAAGGCAATTTTAGGAATGGGGTATAAGATATAAACAAGAGGTGCAAAAAGTTCCTTAAAAGGTTTGAATACCCCCATTAAGATCCCTACGATAATACCTACTAATCCTGAAATAAATAAAGCAACTAAGATACGAGTTAAACTCACCATAATATGAGGTATGAATGTATTAAGATTCATAATGGTATATTGAATGGTCGAAATTGGATTTGGTATTGCTGGAGTTTGTAAGATTAGATATAAAAGATACCAGATTATAGTGACACTGATTAAACCGTATAGTTTCTTAATCATGCAAGTACCTTCTTACTTTCTGGCACATCTCATAATACTCAACACAATCACGATTGCTATGATGTTCATTACTGAAATCATGAACAATTCTTCCTTCTTTCATAATGATGATTCGTTTACCAAGATAGACTGCTTCCTCAATATTATGAGTTACAAATAGAGTTGTCATTGCTTCTTGTTCTCTTACTTGAATGAGTAAATCTTGTAAGGATTCTTTGGTGTAAGAGTCCAGTGCTGAGAATGCTTCATCCATTAAGTATAAATCGGATTGAAGACACAGTGCCCGCGTGATAGCGACACGTTGTTTTTGTCCACCTGATAATTGATGGGGATAACGTTTATAGTACTGTTTAATACCCAGTTGTTCAGCAATACTGTCAACACGACTCTCTTCAATGCTGATACCATGTTTTGCAAAAGAGAATACAATGTTTTGATAGACCGTTTTCCACGGTAGTAGACCATAGTCTTGTAGAATCGTTGATGTCTTAAGACGTGGTTGATGAATAACTTCTCCATCGATTACAACCGCACCACTGCTAGGTTCTCTCAGTCCTGATATTAAGGATAAGAGTGATGTCTTACCAGATCCTGAAGCTCCCAGAATGCATACGAAGTCATTTTTATCGATGCTTAAATCTAAAGGATGAAGTGCAACTTCATCCTTATACTTTAAGCTGATTTGATTACAGAGAATCATTTTACAAATGAGTCATCGACTAGATCTTTATAATCAAGAGCGATGTCTGTTCCTAAAACTTCATTGTTCCATGCTGTGATTTTATTGATGTATGCCTCACTTGGAACACGTACTTTATTATATTCAGGTAAATCAAACTTACCGATAATCTCTGGGTTTAACTTTAATGTTTCAACCAGTAAAGTTTGAGCTTTCTCTGGATCTTTAGTTATCTCTTCAAGTGCTAAGTTATACCCTTTATGGAATAACTCTAGACTCTTACGTTTGGTATCAATTGCTGTTTGGTTGAACACCATGATTTCAGGTGAGTACTCATCGGTTAGTGGCTTGATGGTTTTCTCAAGACCATTTAGAGCACCCATAGAAGCCATAGGCTCAGGGATTACTGCAAGATCTAAAGTACCATTACCAACCATCTCAAGACGTGCTGGTAAATCAGTGACATATTCTTTTGTATAATCAACACCTGTTAAGAATTCATCACTTAAGTAGTTAGTAACACTAACTTCCATCATACCTGCTTTTAGATTAGCATTGTCTAAACTTCCAGGTTTATGCAAGATAGGGAAAATTCCATCTGTACTTGTAGTAACTTTAATATCAAATCCGTTATGAACATTATTAATTAATGCGATGACATCCGTCATTGCACCATCAAGCCCCCCTGATTGAAGTGCAGATTGACGATCCATTGCATTGGTATAAACTTCAACACTGATATCAAGACCTAGGACTTTAAAGATTCCCATTTGATCCGCTACAAATATAGGCAGTGAATCAACTGCTGGCATGACACCAATCTTTAAACTTTGATCTGCTGTATCTTTTTTGGAACACCCTGTGACAAGCAGTCCACTAATAACTAATAAAGCAAATAANNGCTTCTTCTGATTTTTGTTCTTCTGGCTTTTGTGTTTCCTCGCTTGCTGCTGGTGCACTACTTGGCTCGGTTTTAGGACTGCATCCAACACCCATAGTAAGTGTCATCATACCTACAAGTAATAAAGCAAATAATTTTTTCATTGCTTTCCCTCCATGATTCCTTTAAACTTAGCATTACGCTTCAATATTGTATCTTAAAACATAAACTGGGAGGATTGAAAATGTTTAAAAACACAAGAAAGTTCATTGGTGATTTATGGATTGCTTTTAGGCCCTTATCACTCACATTAGCCCTATCAAGTACCACAATTGGGATTTTAATTGCTTATCGTGAAGGGTATATTACCTTTGCAAAAGGCTCATATGATGCACTCTACATTGGACTTGTTACACTTGCAGGGATGCTGATTCTATCCTGTGCAAACTTGATTAATGACTTTTACGAAGGGACTTTTAAGTATCAACGACCAAATGAAAAGACTTATCGTTTCTTAGGGTATGATCGTAGTTTGTTTGATATTGTAGTATTTTTCACAAGTTTAATGTGTCTTGGACTAGCAGGATTAATTGGAATCTTTATTATGTTTTCTAAAAACATGAATTTATTCTGGATTGGGATCATTGGAATGATTGGTTCATATGCTTATACAGGTGAACCATTCGTCTATAAACGTCATGGATTAGGAACAATTCTATCCTTTATTTTAGTAGGACCTTTAATGGTTATTGGAGCATATATGTGTTTTGCTCCAGGTATCTCACTGGGTTCTGTCCTAATTGGAATTCCTGCATCACTGATGTTACCCTTGATGATGTTATCGAATGAAATTCGAGATTATGAAACGGATAAAGCAAAAGGTATCAAGACCTTAACGGTTCGTTTAGGACTTAACTTTGGTTATAAGGCCTATGAGTGGGTTGCTTTTCTAGCTTATGCTTTAATTCTGCTTTATATGAATCTAGGTCTACTACCTTTTGCATCGCTGAGCACCTACCTTACAATGCCACTGTTTTTTTATGCTTATAAAACGGTAGCTAACGAATACTCTGGAATTCGTATTACAAATATACTGCACATTGCATTTAATGCACTTTTCATTCTTTCACTCATGCTATAATAGAATGCAAAGGGAGGTAATATTTATGAATATTGCATGGATTGGTACAGGAGTTATGGGTGCACCAATGGCACTACATTTAGCAAAGGCAGGACACACTGTTTCAGTGTATAACCGTACATTTGCTAAAGCACAAGCACTCGAACCAGAAGTAAAAGCATTCGACTCCATTGAAGGGGTTGTTCAAAACGCAGATGTTATCTTTACAATTGTTGGATATCCTAAAGATGTAGAAGAGGTATTCCAAGAGATTTATCAATACGCTAAGCCGGGAGCAATGGTAGTTGATATGACAACATCATCTCCTACACAGGCTAAAAACTTAGCAGAACAAGGGGCTTCAAAAGGCTTTAAAGTGCTTGATGCACCTGTTACAGGTGGTGACTTAGGAGCCATTAATGCTACACTTTCTATTATGGTAGGTGGTGCTAAAGAGGATTATGATACATTATTACCACTATTAGAATTAATGGGTAAAACAATCAACTATATGGGTGAGGCAGGAAATGGACAACATGCAAAACTTGCAAACCAAATTTCAATTGCAGGATCTATTGCAGGATGTGCTGAATCATTAGTTTATGCCCAAGCGCAAAACATTGATCTAGAAACCATGTTGAATGTTATTACTGGCGGAAGTGCTTCATCATGGCAAGCAGTGAATAATGGTCCTAAGATGATTACAAAAGACTTCAAACCAGGATTCTACCTGAAACATATCCTAAAAGACCTGAGTCTAGTTATGGATGAAAAAAATGACCTCTACTTACCTACTGTAGAAGCCGTTCATAAAATCTATTCCATTCTTGCGGAACGCGGACTTGGAGATTATGGAACTCAAGCCATCATTGAATATTACACATTAAGCAAATAACAGCCTCATCGGCTG
>DEPV01000030.1:6956-24260 GCA_002358955.1 Erysipelothrix sp. UBA3383
CTCATCGGCTGTTATTTTTTTACATAAATTCCATTAATACATCATCAAGCATGATGAACCCTTCAAAGGTTGTTGTTATACCATCCTCAGTTCTGATGAGGCGTTTTGCTGCTACATTTTTATCAATAGCGTCTTTAAAGACATCATCTAGATTTACATTGAATCGTTCTTTAAAACGCTCATTTGTAATCCCTTCTTTAAGTCTGAGACCCATCATGATGAATTCAAACATCTCATCTTCAGTTGTAAGATCAAGTTCTTCTTCATACTCATCACGTACTAGATATTTCCCTAAAGTGGTAGTCCATGTCTTACGTTGATGATTAACCTTCATACTGGAACCTGGTCCAAGTGCATAGAAATCCTCATACTTCCAGTAAACCTGGTTATGTCGAGATTTCCCACCTTCCAGTGCAAAGTTAGAAATCTCGTAATGATCAAATCCTTTAGATTCCATCAGTTCAATACATTTGAGGTACATCTCAGTTTCAACATCACTGGATACCTGCTCAACCCCTTTGCGACCGTATAGGGAGTTGGGTTCAACAGTCAGGGCATAGATGGATACGTGGTTGGGTTTCAGTGCTGTAACATCCTCCATAGACTGGATGAAGCTTTCTACTGATTGATTGGGTAATCCATACATTAAGTCTAATGAGACATTATCAATCCCATTACGACGCAGTATATCTACCCCTTTTTTAACATCGTAGAACTTATGATGACGTCCTAACTCTTCCAGTAGATTATCATCACTAGTCTGAACACCAAGACTCATACGATTAACACCATAGCGTTTAAGAAGTTGTACCTTCTCATCGTTGATGTTTTCAGGATTTCCTTCAAAAGTAAATTCAGCACCCTGTGCTAATTTGGGTACCAGTGCTTGAAGCAGTGCTTCCAGCTGATCATCATGCAGTGAGGTAGGTGTTCCCCCTCCTACATAAATGGTCTCTAAATCTCCATGAAATTCATTGATTTGTGAGATGAGACGGATTAAAAAGCGATCTGAGATATTTCGCTCATATCCAAACTTTGTAAAACCACAATACCCACAAATATGATCACAGAAAGGAATGTGTACATACAGTGCTTTAGCCATACTTGCCTCCTTAAAGTAAAAAGTCTTTTATGGTTAAAAGACTTTTTACACTATTTAATTATATTTTTTATTCATCATCAACAGAAAGTACAGACATGAATGCCTCTTGTGGAATCTCGACAGATCCAACTTGTTTCATTCGTTTCTTACCTTCTTTTTGTTTCTCTAAGAGTTTCTTCTTACGAGTGATATCCCCACCATAACATTTCGCAATAACGTTCTTACGAAGTGCTTTAATGGTTGATCGAGCAATTACCTTTTGGTTGATACTTGCTTGAATTGGAACCTCAAATTGTTGTCTTGGGATGATCTCACGTAATTTCTCAGTGATTGCTTTACCTCTATGGTGTGCAAAGTCACGGTGAACAATGGTACTTAGTGCATCGACAATCTCTCCGTTTAGTAAGATATCCATCTTCACTAGACGTGATTGTTGGTAACCAATCAGTTCATAGTCAAAGGATGCATAACCACGTGTCGATGATTTTAAGCGGTCAAAGAAGTCATAAACAATCTCTACTAATGGTAATTCGTAGATGATGTTCATACGGCTCTCATCAATCGCTTGCATGTCTTTATAGTTTCCACGTTTCTTCTGGCATAAATCCATAACAGCACCAACATACTCTGTTGGTACCATGATGCGCGCTTCTACAAAAGGCTCCTCGATGTAGTCTACAGTTGTAGGATCAGGCATCTTCGTAGGGTTATCCACAGTAATCATCTCGCCCGTTGTTGTAAATACATGGAAGATTACAGATGGTGCTGTTGCAATCAGTTCAAAGCCAAACTCACGTTCTAATCGCTCTTGAATAACATCCATGTGTAAAAGTCCCAAGAATCCACAACGGAATCCAAATCCTAGAGCTTGTGATGTTTCTGGTTCAAAAACTAATGATGAGTCATTCAATGCCATCTTCTCTAAAGCATCACGCATGTCTGTATAACGTTTGGAATCAATTGGATACAATCCACAATAAACCATAGGGTTTAAATGACGGTATCCCATTAATGGTTCAGGTGCTGGATTATCAACTAAAGTAATCGTATCCCCAACCCCTACATCCTTAATGGATTTAATACTTGCTGTTAAGTAACCTACTTCACCAGTAGTCAGTTTATCTTTTGGACTTTCCTGAGGTGTACGGATACCCAGTTCTGTAACCTCAAAAGTAGCTCCTGATGACATAAACTTTATCTCATCGCCAACCTTAACTTCACCCTCTTTAATTCGGATGGATGCAATAACACCACGATAAGCATCGTAAATGGAGTCAAACACCAATGCTTGAAGTGGGTTGTCTTTGCTCCCTGCAGGTGGTGGTAATTGTGTAACAATCGCTTCTAATACTTGGTCAATGTTAAGACCTGTCTTAGCACTGATCAGTGGTGCGTTGGATGCATCAATTCCCAATACATCTTCAATTTCTTTCTTAACACGATCAGGATCTGCACTTGGAAGGTCAATCTTGTTAATAACAACCATGATTTCAAGGTCGTTTTCAATCGCTAAATAAGCATTTGCTAAGGTTTGTGCTTGAATACCCTGTGTCGCATCAACAATCAGAATTGCTCCCTCACATGCTGCTAGGGAACGTGATACCTCATAGGTAAAGTCGACGTGTCCTGGAGTATCAATTAAATGGAAGATGTAGTCTTCCCCATCATTGGCCTTATAGCTTAATTGAACGGAGTTTAACTTAATCGTAATACCACGCTCACGCTCTAAATCCATCGAGTCTAGCATCTGTGTTTGTAAGTCCCGTGATGCAACGGTCTGTGTACTTTCTAGAATTCGATCGGCTAATGTTGACTTACCGTGGTCAATATGAGCGATGATCGAAAAGTTTCTTATGTTTTTTTGATTCATTTTATGTCCCTCTTAAATATTTAGTCATCCGGATAAATTGCGGATACAGTAATGCTGCTAATACAGCTGAAATAATACCTTGTGGTAGGTTACCAATGATTGATCCTGGAAATGCATTGAAGTTTCCCATGATGATCACATCAGCCCCACCATACAATAAGACCATGAACAATCCTGCTGATAAAAACGGGATGATCATTTGTTTTGGTTCTTTAAAGATTTTTAATAAGTAGTGAAGTAAAATTACCTCACCCATCTTAATTCCTAATGTGAATAAGATGTAAATTGGATAGCCACTTAATAAGTCTGCCATTGCCGATCCCACACCTGCTGCTACTAAAGCAATTTTAAAGGGTGAAATACAAGTAATGATCATGATGACAAGATCCCCTAAATTCAAATAGCCCATAGGCATATCAATCTTAGTAAATAGAGTTGTTGCCAAAACAACAGCTGTCATTAAGGCACCATTCACAAGAACTAAGAGTTGTCGTTGTTCGATTCGATCGTTCATTTGAAAACTTTTCCTTCCCAATCATTGGCAATTCCGTTGATGGCATCACTTGCATCCATGGCAGGTCGTCCTGCTGGTTGAAGTCGATGAATGATGATGGATCCATTGTGACATGCGACATGAATTCCTGCTTCATCCATTTTAACAATGGTACCTGCTGGCTTATCATACACAATCTGACTCATACTTGCTCCATGTAACTTAATGTTCTTGTCTTCAAGAACACCAAATCCTACAGGCCATGAGATTAATCCACGGATGTGGTTGTAAACCTCTTGGACATCGCGATCAAATGAAATGAATTCATCCTCTCTTTGAATAGTATAGGCAAGAGTTACCTCATCTTCATTTTGTTCAACAAACTGTAAATTACCATTTAAGTATTCTGGTAAATCTTCTTCGATTAATGCAATGCTTGCTTGCATTAATTTGGCTTCAACATCACTCATGATATCATCGGCTTCAATGCTTACTGTACGTGATGATAACATACCCCCTGAATCCATTCCGGGATCCATTCGCATTAGAGTAACCCCTGTCTTATTATCACCTTTGATGATGGACCAGTGAATCGGTGCACCACCGCGATACTTAGGTAGTAATGATGCATGAACATTCAAGCATAAATGCTTGGGTGCATCCAAGATTACTTTAGGTACGATTTGACCATAAGCACAGGTTACTACTAAGTCTGGTTTATAATCCAGTACCATTTGATATTCATCTTTAATACGTTCAGGTTGAAGTACTGGAATCCCATGTTCCAGAGCCATTTCCTTAACGGGTGATGCTTTTAAGACCTTTTTTCTTCCGAAAGGTCGATCGGGTTGTGTCACCACGGCAACCAAATCATAATCATTTTTTATTAAGGTTTCTAAAACAACACAACTAAATGGTGTTGTACCCATAAATATAACGCGCATATTATCACTTCCTAAGGCTTATTATAGCATGTTCACTGCTCTATTGATACATATGACGATTTACAAATTTTACACTCTAAACTAAGTTTAAATCGCTGCTGTATACAGTTATATTCAAGTAGAAAATAACATATAATTCAAAGTAATTTTCATTAAAATTATTACCCTATTTATAAACCATCGATCAAAAGCCTAAATTTCTTTCTGTTATTTTACGAAATCCGCTGGTACATAATGTGCTCATGAAATCTAGTATCCGATACATACTTCATTTTGATAGATTACTTAGAATCGTCATAAAAGAGAAATAGCACCATCATTTTGAAGGTGCTATTGTATATAGATTTTCGAAATCATAAATATTGATAGAGTTAGTAAAAAGGGAATTTTTTTATAACTTCCTTAATTCATTGACATATAAATGAATCATATTTTCCTGATATCCATTTCCAAATTCTTCTACTAATTCACCAATAGCTCGTAACTGTGGATTAGTGAGTGATTCTAACATTTTAAGACGCCTTGAACTGGATTTATTTCGAGATTCTTGGTAATAGAAGAATACTTCATCATAAAGCCATAAGCTCATACTTAGATAACGATCTAAAAGACGTTGTGCTATCAATAAGCCTTCAGGATCAAAATCTCCTGAATAAAGCATCGGCAAGTTAGCTTGTTCGATTTTATCCAGTAAAGCAAAAACAACTTGAGTGGGTTGTCCGTTACTGCATACCAGTGATATGGGTAAATTGTGCTCTGATATTTCTTTGGCTAAAACTTCAAAGATTGAAGGGTTTTCAATAATCAAAACACCTTTAATGTCTTTAGAGTCAATATTATCGATGTTAAGAACATTCGATAAATTGACATTCCAATGTTCTAAGGATTGATAAAACCCTTCCCAACCAGGATGGTGTTTTCCTTCTTTGATTGCACTGAGTCCATAGATACCACAGTAATTATTAATATCTTCTTTAAATAACCCCACCCTATTAAAATTCTCGATAAGATCGATCCGCATCTCAGAGAAGCCACTATCTTTTAAGTAAAAGATGATTGCCTGTGTGAAGAGAAAATGAAGTCGAGTAGGCTTATCAAAGGCATGGGGATCACCTGTTATTTTAGCGGAAAAGATTGCGATACTCATTTGAGATCCACTTAAACTAGGAAGGTTCTCTATAGCTTTAATAACGTATAGAAAATCGATATGAAGCTGTTCTTCCTGATCAATTGCCTTTAAGGTTTCTGTATAGACGGATGTTTTACTTTCTAATACATATTTAAGCCATGAGGATGAAATAGAATCTAACGATGTCTTTAAAAGTAATTCAAAGAACCGATCAGTCTTTTCTCGTTGACGTTCCTTCTTTGAGCGACTATTAATGAGTTCACTGTCAAAATATAATTCCAACACTTTTACAAAGTCGACATCTTCAAAACGGGTTTTAGATATTGCTTCTCTAAATTGTTTCCAAGAAATCTTGATGTGTGGTTTTTTCTTCGTATCAATCCCCAATAAATCTTCAATATCTTTACGGTTATCAAGGTGTAGTGGAACTACCACTACACCTCCTAATACACCAATCTTTTCAAATTGTTTTTTCCATGCTTGCATCAGTGCTTCAAATTGACCTTGTTTTAAATACTCAGCAAATTCTTGTTGTTGTTTCATTACATTACCATCCGTTTAATAGAGCCATTCCACTCATAAGATACAACGGTTACAAATGGAGCATTCTCAGGTCTAAATAATTCATAGATAGCAAGTGAAGGGACACTTGGGTAATCACCCCATAAAACTTGAGAGTTCATAATGTAATCAAATTTGAAGTTTCTGATTAATTCAAACATATTTTCAATATTATTCTCATCGACACCAGCAAAAGCCTCATCTAGTGCGATAATATGAGGAGCATCTTTTCTCCCTCCTTCGTACTTAGCAGCTAAAGCTGAGAAAAGTGGTATGTACATAGACATGGCTTTCTCACCCCCACTGTAAGTATTAAAGATATTATTGGTAAGTTCTTTTTTACGTTCTCCTTGTTTTTGAACCATAATTTTAAATGTGAACCAAGATCTGAAATCCATAATTTGACTCATAATCTGATGGAAACTCTCAAACGTTTCTTCCAACTCAGCACGTTTTCGAGCAAGATTAATTTTTGATTCAAAGTGTTTTGATAAAGCCTGTTTGTCTTCATCTCGTAACAAACGAACATCACGTTCCATAAGACTAACAAGTTTCTCAGAATTTAGTTCATCTTCCGTTTCACCAGCTTTACTTTGCCAGTTCAAACTTAACTTTAGACCACTGCTGGTATTCATACCGTCCATATAACGATTGATTCGAGTTACCCAAGATTTAGAATCATGAATTCGATTACGAATTTTCTTACTAATCGTATTGATAAGAATCTCTTCAATCAATTCTCGATCCTTCTCTTCTAATAACAGTTTCTGATCCTCTATAGCAGATACTAAATAATCATTTAAAGTTTTTATGTTGATGTTTTCTCCAGCATAGCGTGCTGAAATATCTAAGCGTTTTGCTTCTTCATCATCCTCAAAGATATTAAACCTTGTAATGTTATAGTCTTGTAAGCCAGCACGATTATGATGGATTACATCCTGCAAATCAAAACTGAGTTGACTAGCACTTTTAAGTTCTGGATATAAATTAGTAATCTCTTGGATAATCGTTTTAATGTCATCAATCTGAGTAACATAAGCTAAATCACGTTCTGCTTCATATCTATTTTTTACACTCTCAAATGTATTTTGGTGGGATTCACATTGAACTAGAAGGTCATCCTTAATACGATTTAGCTCATCAATGCGCGCACTTAATGAACCCATTTTTCGAATGTTCTCTTTCTCAATAATACCCTTTTCTTGTAAGAGTTGATGAATCATCTCCAGTCTGGCCTTAATGTCTTGATATCCTTTTTCTTCAAGTTGTTTTTCGATGACCTCAACAGAAGCAGTCAAACGATTTAGTGTTCTTTCGTAAAATGATATTTCATCTCTTAAAACTTCAATATCTTCCTCATGCAATTGACGATCATGACTCAGTTTCAATTGCATTTCTAAATCCTTTAAGTAGACTTCATGTAGACTCATCAAGTCTTGGAGAGTCATACGATAATCACTTAAATAATTCTTTCTTAAATCAAAACTTTGTTTGGTACTACTGATGCCTAATTTATGAGCCATTTCACTAACTGTAACGCGATCTTCATGTGTACTTACGAGTATTTCTTTCAAACGTGTTTCAAGTATTTGAATTTGTTTTACCTTTTCAATCTGGATTAATTCTAAATAATTGATTTCAGATTGTATGCTTGCAATATTGTCTAATTTAGGATAATTATCATATTCATCTGACAATGTAGACAGATTTTGTTTTACCAGTTTTATGTTTTCAAAACTTAAACTAATTGCTTCTTCAACACTTTTAATTTCATGTTCTATCAGTTCTATTTTCTCCTGACGGTATTTTTGTCTTGATTGCTTACCGATAAATCGAGATGGTTCTTGCGTTGATACAACACTATATAAGTTGTACTTAACCAAATGCGCATTATGATTTTCATATACCATATCTTCTATTCCAAATGCTAGAAACAAATCTTGCCAATTATCTTGTTGTAAAAATTCATGGCTAAGAAAGTAAGGTTTTAATGTGTGTGGATCTTGATTGGAAATAATGTAATGATCTGCAGTATGATGATTGTTATCACTAATATACTTAAGATCTCGTTTATTAATAATAAGTGCACCTAAGAGGTTGCTACGACGTAACTTTTCTTCAACTTGACCCTTAATGGAATCAGAAATATCGTCTTCAAACTCGAGTAACTCATAAAGTACCTTGTAATCAATTTTTGCTTCATGAAGCATCTTACGATTGTTTAAGCTGTAATCATCCAGTGGTAGTTTGGGTTCTTGTGTTTCTTTCCAGAAGTGTAACTCCTCCTTCAGATTGTTCAGAGATTCTTTTTCAAATTCAAGAGACTGTACATATGCTTCCTCACTCTTTATTAATCTTGTATTTTCACGTGTATAAGTATCAAACAAGATTTTCTGAATCACTGGTGAAGGATTAGCACTGTCATACTTTTCGATTTCAAAAGAAATATCATCAATTAAGGGTGCATCCAGTTTAAAAATTGTATTCGCATGATTCCATTGATGGTATGAAAGGATACTGGCTTCAATTTGACTCTTTAAGTCTACTTCTTTTTTTGAGATTTTAATTTCAATGGTTTCTAATGCATATTGCTCAGTTTCAAGTATTTCTGTATATGTATTATGCTCTTGTTCCAATTGAGAGATGGTTTCAAAAATGCTTAACCCATCATTAAGAACAGCGGTCTCTTCATTGATGCGCTTATATGAATAAGAAGCATTGTAAGAGGTGTGCAAGTTTCTTAATAACTCGTTTTTGATAGCAATATGCTCTTCAAATTGGAGTTGTTTTTGTAATTCTTCAAGTTCATTAAATAAACTGTGTATTTTCTTTTCACCAAGATCAACTTGATCTTTCTTTTCTAATTCATGTGACTCAGCAGTTAATCGTAAATGTGATTTTAGTTCAAGTTGAGCATGTTTGTCATTGATACGCTGATTTTCCAGGACAATGCTTTCTTTATTGCTTTGGAGCTGATTTACTAAAACCTCAAGATCAGATTCTGCAAGGCTATTTTTTTCAACTAAAAGTTTATCCATATCTGTTTGAAGTTTTTCATTTTCAAGTTCTAAGGACCTTAACTCAGCTTCAACTTGTTTTATTTCATCTAAATTTTGATTTGATTTTTTAGTTAGACTTTTAGATTCCTTAAGTTCTTTTTGATAATTTTCAATCTTATCTAATAACACTCTGTGATTATATTGATCATAAACATCTAGTATTTTCTGACTCGCTTTGACATTCTCTTCTAGTACCAACATTTGATCTTTCGTAGCATCCATACTGGTGATGGCTTCTGTCATGGGTCTAAGATCATCATCACTTAGGGGTCTGAGTGAATCGTTTAAAATTTCATTCAGAGTAACAGGTTTTAGGGAATTGGATAATTTAGGTGATCTTAGTTGGATCATTAAATCCAATACATCCTTATATTCTTGTACCGTTTCAAAACCAAAAAGAGCCTGATTGACCCGCACCGTATATTCACCTTGTGTTTCGATTAATTGATCACCGATTAAATTTTTCAAAGATTGTTTGGAAATTCCTAAATTACGTTGATACAAGTGTATATCTTTGCCAATGCGTTGATTATCTTCAATGACAAAGTACCATGTATTGAGTTTCGAATTACGTTTAGCATGCATTCCTAACCCGATTGTTTTATATACATCAAGGTCCTTACGTTTAAACTCTAAAAACAAATAAGCAATACGATTATCACGTACACCTTCCTCATCGAGTAGGTAGTTTTCAATTTTTCGATCACGAGAACCAAAAGGATCAAGACGTGAATTATTTTTATTACCATCCAGTATCAGTGGTAAAAAACTTTGCATGGTAACTGATTTACCAGAACCATTGCCTCCACGTAACATCATATGTCCATCTTTAAAATTGAACTCTTGATAGTCATAAAACCAAAAATCAACCAATCCAAGTCGATTCATATGCCACTTGTTATTCATCTTCTATCCTCTTTTCATAGGCACCCTTAACTTTACCAACGATGGGTAAAATCATTAAACCTGCTTTATCTTTTTGAACAAATCCTATTTGTATCATATACTCTAAAGTTTTTTGAGCAATTCCCTCAGATCCAAGTTCACGAGTCGTTTTGGGCAGAAACTCCAGAGATTCTTCAGCTATTTCCAAAATGATGTCGCGTAGTTTGTCACTTTCTAAATTAATAATTTCATCTTGTTCAATCTTGTATTTATTATTCTTTAACCCGTCCATTAATTTTGAATGAGTTATAAGTGTTAAATCAGCATAAGCATTATTCTCAGGAAAAGATTGCCCCAAGCGTGATGATTCTGACAGTACAAGGTAGGCACTACTTTTATGCACATGCAAGTCACATTCGAAATAAGACTGGAAATCAAGTTGTATTTGGTTACGATAGTTTTTAAGATAGTGAAAATCCTCTTCTTGCTCATATTCATACATTCCAGGAGATAATAACAAGTTTCGATAGACTCGATGTCTTCTTGCTACACCTCGATCTGTATCAATATCGATCCAATCGCTTTGCTTAAAATCTTCATGGTCTGTAAATTCCATAATATTGCGAGCGAAATTTCGCATCATATAACGAGATATACCTGTATTTTCATAAAGGACCTCAGTTGTAATTTCACGGGCAAAATCTGATTCATCCCCATCCGTTTGTATTAATAGATGATGCTTTAAACAATACTGGATGACACGTATCAATTGACGACGGGTTGTAAATACTGTCCAGTCAATTGTCATATCTTCACTTTGATGCATAATAAAATCGGCCAAATGAGAAAGGACAAATTGCTCTTCGACTTCTTTATCTTCTAAAAATGTCAGGACTTGAAGAAACATTTGATATTCCACAATGGATTGAAATTCATTAATCCCCATCCATATTTCCGGTACAGACGGTATCTTTTCTAGTTTGATTAATTGTGGTGTTAAAATAACAATGTATCCAAATTTCTCTTTCATAATATTGCGAATCATTTTCAACTCATCCTTTACCTTATAATAAAGTTGAGGATGAACATCTCTAACAATCATTCGTTTTGATAACAACAGTTCTAGTGTATTCATTTCATTCTCCCTCAAAGATGATTTGGTAAGATGGCATTTCGAGTAAGCCATCTTCTGATTCTAAGATACAGATATCTAAATTATGCTTATCGATTCTAAAGTATTGGCCCCATTCTGTTCGTGACTTCAAATCTTTATCTGCAAGTCCTTTTGATAACCAGCTAAGAAGTGTTTTTCGAGTGTGTGAGTCTATTTTTGGCAATTTCTTAAAATCAATAACTCCCTCTACTACATAGGTTTCGATGATGCTTTTCTTTCGGTTTTCAGCATTCATAATTTCCTGCCTTTGCATTTGTTTTTCAATACTGTAATCAAATGCAGCTTCACGCTTACGGGGTTCAGTTTTATTGCGTGCGCGAGAGTGTATTAAAAATTGACTACTAGTTTCTTCAAAAACGCCGCTATGAATGCTTTCGGTTTCACGTACTTTGAGTCCCTTCAAATGAAATGTAGATTCCAATCCAAAAACCATAGCACTTAATTGATGGGCTTCTTCAAGGGTTTCACAGGTATTAAAGATACGAACCAAATGACGATACTCCTCTTTACGATTTGATCCACGATGAAAAAACTCACCAATTTGTTGAGCGTAGCGGGTAATTTTTCGGATAATCTCCATAGTAATATCACTCATACGATTAATTTCACTATCTACAGAACCTGGAACAAACCATTTATAAATATTATTCCATCGTCCCTGTAGCACTGCACGATAACGTTCTTCATCAAATTCATGCTCAATTCTTGGTATGGATTGTTCATACTCCAAAACTTTACTAAAAAGACGTTCGATGGTCTTTGGATCGATATCTTTTACCAACGATTCAAGGATAATACCTTCATCTTGCAATCCCTTTACGAAAGTTCTAAGGTACTGAATGATTCTTTCCTTATAAACAACAAATTCTTTACTTTTTAACATCTCATCAGCCTTAATGCCACTGAGTTCTCTGATGTAATCTTGATAGTTTCTATTAAGCTTTATAAAATCATCATTGAGACTTCCCCACCATGCATGAACCTGCATCGGTGATTGAAGACTCATATCTTCGATCATTTCTATATTTTCACGGATTCGTTCTAATAGTGTTGGCTCAAGTGAAGCACCTTCGATTTCGAGGTTTTCTAAGCGCTGTGTCATGCGTTCGATTTCAATGGTGTACTGACTCAATTGATAACGAAAACGACGATTTCTAAATTCTTGCAAACTGCTTACTTTAGATGAATCTTGCATGGCAATTAAATTACCCCACTCAACCAATGCATTGAGATCATTCTGACACATGTCTTCAGTATAGCCATCAAAAAGATTCGTCTCTTTCATCATTTGAAATATATCTTCACGATGTAGAATATATCTGATTGTTTCGTATTCTTCGTAAAAGTGACGAATGATGACACGATATCGATCTGCATTTTCAGCCCTAAGATAGGATACTTCTGTTATAGGTTTTAATACTTTTTGATTAATTTTCATGGTCCCTCCATCATCAAATAGCCCCTTGTATATTGCATTTATTGTAGCATATATCACTACTTTTATAATATTCGTTTTATTCACGATTAGAGAATAAACTGATTGGTTAATCAGTATTAATTTTTATTTGTCAAAATTAATTTTTGACTTTAGCGAGGTTAGATATCTACAACCATAAGGACTCTAGAGGTATCTATTAAAATAGGTTGAGTTTTATTCAGTTAATAAGTTAATAAAAATCCAGCTCGATGAACTGGACTTTTATAATTATTGGTATCTAAGAATTCTAGATGTTGGTTGTTTGTATGCTGACAATTTGTCCATCTTCAGAAAGTTCTTCGGTGATTCGATCAAAGAAGTCCTCATGATAGGAACTGATTAAATAATGTGTAGTACAAATGAGTTCATCGCCATAGGGTGTCACATCGTATTTAACAATCTTACTGTTGATATGATGCTTTTCAAATGTGAGTTTAATCAAATCACGAGCCTTTTCATTTTGTAGGTAACGAATGATTAGTTTCTCTGATTTATGGACTTTAACAAAACGTCGGACTACAAACAATATTGAAATCATCGCAATAAAAGCAATGATAGCTATGTCATAAAAGCCCATACCTACAGTGATCCCCATTGCCGCAACTGCCCAAATTGAAGCAGCAGTTGTTAAACCTGAAATATTCTTGTTAGTGACAATGATCGTTCCAGCACCTAAGAACCCTACACCTGATACAATTTGTGCAGTAAGACGTGCTGGGTCTGATCTCAGGATGCTTGCAAATTCAGGAAATGCTTGTGCCATGGCGAAAGTATCTTGGCTAATACGAACTTGAGTAATGGTGATCAGTGTTGCAGCAAGTCCAACCATACCATGCGTTTTAATTCCTGCATTACTACGATTCTTTTCGCGTTCAAAGCCAATCATTGCAGAGAAAATAACACTAACAAGAATTCTTATGATGATATCTGTACGAGTCATTTAATCACTCCATTCTTTAAGTAGAGCTTGGTTTATATGATTTAAGAGTTCCTTTGAATTACAGCCCCAATGTTTTTTTATGGTTTTACCAATTATGTATTCATATTGATAGATATTGATGGGTTCACCATGTATGTCATATGTTTCTCTAACTGCAACATCTATATTTTTAAGAGACGCATTAAGATGATCAAACTTATCAATGATCTCTTCTTGATTCATTAAATGTCCATTGGTAGGAACACCATTATGTTGTGCCAGTAAGTATTTAGTATATGGGTTTAAGAACCATTTTAAGAAATGATTGTTAATTTCTTTTTGATTGACCATCGCTAAAATACCCCCACCAAGCATGGGTGTAGAACCGGGTACTTCTGCAACTGCGGTTGACTCTATAATCTCGTACTTTGAGACATTCAGGATTTGGTTAGAGTAACCAAAGATACTCGCAATCTTACCTTCTCCATAATCTTTAATAGCTTGGGTAAACCAATTTTCATAGTTAAGATATGACACTTGTGCAAGTCTCATATAAGCTTCTAGAGCTGTAATCCCAATTTTAGGATCCAGTTGTAATCCTTGATCATCTACAAGACGTCCATTCAGCCCATAATAAATTAAAAGGAAATCCGAACTGATAACGTTAGGGTCATTCAAGTTCATCGCATTACCCGCCTTAAGACCAAATTCAGGATGTTCTTTTATAAATGCTGCCATCGTTAAGTAATCATGAATGTTATTAGGTATCTTGAATGCTTTTTTCTCTTGTTCAAAGTACATACGTTTAAACAGTTCATCTTCTAAGATGTCGCTTCGATAAAACATGGACTGAATGCTGGTATCAAAAGGAACCCCTTTGGATAGAATACTGCGACCTACAACTTTTTCTATTACTTGATTATAGATGTCATTTTTACCCTCATAGATTTCAATATCAGGAAGTGTTTCAAACTTATTGTGAGCAAAATACGGGAATATGGAAATATCGATGCGCACGAAATCATAATCCTTAATTTTATCACTATTGATAATGTCATATAACTCAGTATGTTCAACGATTTCGATATTTAATCGAATGTTGTTAAAACGTTCAAATACAGGAGCTATTTGTTCAAGAGCGCTAATGCTCGGGTTCGTGTTAGAGATAATTTTAATTTCTTGTGTTTCTTGGTACTGTTTATGTTTAAAACGAGGGTAGGTAAATACTGATAATGATACAGTATCAAAACTTACTTTATCCAAGATACAATGAGCTATCTTACGACCTAAATCATAAAATTTAGTAACATGCATAATATCAACATCATTATAAGGCGTTTCAGAATACAATTCCGTTTTAGCATTTATGTCTAAACCATAGGTGTCACACATCGTTTTAAACACTCGATAGGTATCATAATATACAAATGAAATCGATGGAGCATCAAGTATTTGGACAAGTGATTCATATGACATATCATTACTGAGAATTGATCCTTTTATAGATGGGTGGTATAAGACTAATGATTCTGTATTATCTTGTTTTAGATTAACTAAAACATCCAAATTAAACATGATGGAGTGCATTTCATCAGCACTGGTTCCATCTAGGTCCCAATCAAACCCTAAAGTTAGAATATGAGTATATTTACTCAAACCAAAACTTACAATCAGATCAATAAGTTGTGACTTTGTTTTAGGTTTTTCATAAAGATCAACTTCCAGGTCATGTTCAAATAAAGTTTTATTTAAACCATTATAAAGATTTAAATATTCTTCAACCTTAAAAGAGCCGATGATAAGAGCAATCGCACTGGACTGCCCTTTTCTCAGGATTTTTGCTTGTGAGTTGGAAAAGTAATTAAGTTCTAATGCAGCTGCTTCAACAAGTTTGATTTTTTCTGCAGAAACATTCCCCTTCTTATTAAGAACGTTGGATACCGTTCCATGGGATACTCCCGCTTTTTTTGCTATATCTAAAATGCTGGCCATACAACACCCCCATGTTTCAAAAGTATTTTAGTAATTTCTATTTAGAGATAGTATCTCGATATTTCGCCATAATTGCAACCCAATCCGTTTGCAATATATCAGCATGATAAGAACGCAGTGTTTCCCAAGCATCAAAGTTCATGGATTTAATAACAGTATTGTCATCGTAAGTATGGAATAATGGTGATTCATCATCCAATGTAATTGCATTTAACCAAATTAAGTAACCTTGTTTTTTAAGATCCAAAATAAGATCTTTGTTATCAAAATAAGTTAGTTTATCATTAACAATTAGTTCTAAAGCAACTGTATTTAAATCCTTATATTTTTCTAAGTTCTTAAGATCTTCTTCTGTTTTAACAATCGCCATAAACATGAACTTTGTTTTATAATCATTCAGAACTTGCAGTTCATCAACTACAGGTGCCTTAATTAAAATTCGCTCATGCAGGTCATACTCATCTAAGATTGGTAGTAATTGATCAAAGTACTCAAAGCAGCGATCAATGTTAATCATAAAATCAGCATCGACTTTAGAAACATAGTCTAAGTATTCTCTAATACGCAGTACATGTTCGCCTGTCTTTTTATCAATTTGGTTATGAAACCTTAGTGTATCAATTGTTTTTGAATCTAAATCTAAAATACTACCATCGTGGTGGAAAACACGTTTTTCACCACCATCATGGTAAACATACAATTCACCATCTGTTGAACGACTCAAGTCGATTTCAACCATATCAGCACCTTCTAAAAGGGCTGCATTGAAACTACCAAATGTATTTTCAATAATATTTGCTTTAAATGTACCACGGTGTGCAGCAATTAAAAAGCCTTTCTTTTCAAGTTGATTTTTTAAATATGAATTCATTATTCGACTCCTTTTCGTTTCGTTAGTTTAATAGTAATAATTGAGAAGATCATTAGGATGACTGAGTAAACATAAACCAGTGCTTGCTCATCCAGGTTTGCACCTTCTGATTGAACTGCAGATCGTATCATAATTCCTAAAGGTTTTAGAAGTGGGTGATACAGCAGTACGGTAATGTCAAAGTCAGCAAGTCGTCCATTAAAGTTTAATGCGATAACTGAGAGTATGACGGGTAATACCATGGGTAATATAATTTTAAAGAAAGAATAAGCACTGGATGCACCTAGTGTAAGTGATGCTTCCTCTAAACTCTTATCAATACCAAAGAACGAAGCCTTAATCATTCGAAGTGTAAAGGGCAACATGACTATGATATATGCAATTAGAAGAATAAAGGGTGTTCCAATTAATATTTTGTTAAATAATAGTAAGTTCTTTGAATCAAAACTTAACATCAATGCTAAAGCAATCAGTGTTGCTGGTAATAGCATTGGTATTAATAACGCTTGTTCAAACACTTTTGATATTTTATTCTTATTCTTTGTAATATAGCGAATTGCTAAAACTACAACAACTACTGCAATCACTGATGATGCAAGTGCATAAACAAAACTAATAATAAATGGCTTTGCAGCAGTTGCATCAGTAAATACACTGATGTAATTTTTTAATGTAAATGAGGATAAAGATAATTTCCCAGTTGCAATGACAGTGGATTCCATGAAACTGAAGATTACCGAAACTACAAGTGGTAGTAAATAGATAACCGCAATTCCATAAGCTAAGATATGCATTAAAATATTCAAAGCCTTATTTTCAATTTTAGTA
>DEPV01000030.1:24357-24706 GCA_002358955.1 Erysipelothrix sp. UBA3383
ACAAATAGAATTAAAAATGTTGCAGTTCCAAGAATGATTGATAGTAAAGCTGCTAAATCTCGTGATTGTGTAGTACCTGAGAACGTAATAATCATCGGGTTGATGGTTTGAAACTCTTGTCCACCTACAAGTAGCGGCGCTGAAGTTGCAGACAATCCTGTCAAAAATAAAAGACTAGAGATCGCAAACAATGTCGGTTTAACACTTGGAACAACTATGGTTCTAAAAATTCTCATCGGTGAAGCACCCATGGTTTTAGCTGCTTCAATACTTTGATTATCAATGCCTTTCACTGCTTTAGAGAGGAAAAGAATATGATTTGATGTACAAGTAAAAGTCATGATAAACA
>DEPV01000089.1:0-13341 GCA_002358955.1 Erysipelothrix sp. UBA3383
CAATGGCTTGGATGTATTCCATCATTATACTTTTAATGATTGGTGCAACATTCCTATTACTCAAAGACAATCCAGCCTATACAGTCAAACCGGTAAAACATAAAAAAGTGCGCAAGCCCTTTAAATTAGAGTTACCAAAATTTAGAAAGGAAGTTAAATCATGAATAGTACATCAGAAAAAAGTTTCAAAGAAAAATTACTACCATGGAAATACAAAACAAAAAACTTCCTCTTTGGTACAGCACAAACCCAAGGATCCTTCTATAAACTAATCTCATATGTCCTTTTAATATCCATTGGGTTTGTGTATATTTATCCACTGTTGAACATGGTGGTAACAAGTTTTAAATCATTGGATGACTTACTGGATATCTCAGTGAACTGGATTCCTTCTACTTTATACCTTCGTAACTACCAACAAGTATTCTCAGTTATGAAATTAAAAGAGGGGCTCTTTGGAAGTATTATGATTTCTTTAATTCCAACACTGATTCAATTGGTAGTCACCATGTTAGTGGGTTATGGATTTGCGGTTTACGAATTTAAATTTAAGAAAACTTTATTGTTCTTATTACTCTTTAGTTTCGTAATACCACCACAAATCTTAATGATGCCAACGTATGTTCTGTATAACGATCTGGGACTCTTAGGAGGATTGGGTGCGTTTATTGTACCTGCGTTGTTTGGACAAGGTATTAAAAGTCCAATATTTATTCTAATTTTCTATCATTTTTTCAAACAGACGCCAAAATCATTGTATGAGGCGGCTCGAGTTGATGGGGCAGGAGAGTGGAAAATATTCCGCATGGTTGGAGTTCCGATGGCACTTCCTGCAATCGTAATTGTGTTCTTGTTCTCATTTGTTTGGTATTGGAATGAGACTTACTTAGTGAATCTTTACATCGGATCAGTAGGAGGAAAGGGGGTCAATTGGACAACGATATTAATTCAATTACAACAGTTTAGATCGAGCTATGAGCAGATGTATCCTGTGGCGTTGAATATTAATACGCCAAATAAATGGAACGAAGGTGTTTCAATGGCAGGTACTGTAATCAGTATCTTACCATTACTGATTACATACTTCTTCCTTCAACGATACTTCGTTGAGAGTGTTGACAATTCAGGAATAACGGGAGAATAAAAGAAAGGATGTTAATTTAACATGAAAAAACTATTAACAATATTACTCGTGCTTTTATTAGTTGTGGGATGTGGTAAGAAAACAGGAGGGTCAGGTGGTACAGCAAACTTTGATACCATGCCTGATATGACTGAGGAAAACATTACGCTAACAGTAGCGACATGGCAAACGCCAGCTCTTAAAGAAGCTCTAAAAGATGCTTTCGAAGAGAAATTTCCAAATATTACACTTGATTTAATTGACGTAGATACAACAGCTTGGATGGACAGTTTAACCAACCTTGCAACATCAGGGAACTTCCCAGATGTATTCTGGTATCAAGCTGATGTGGATGTTCCAATTCGTAACGGTTGGTTAGGAGATCTAACACCTTACTGGAATGCTGACCCTGAAACTGCAGATGTATTAGAATCATTGAAAGACCAAGGTGTCTTTGAAATGGTTGATGGATCAGAGAAGAAACTAGCAGCTGCTTCAGCATACCAACCTTATACAGTATTCTTAGATGAAAACTTATTTAACCGATTCAACAAAGACATGCCATCTACTGACTGGACATGGTCAGAAATGATTGCACTACAAAAAGAAATGACAATTCCAGAATCAGGAATTTTCGGATATAACACTTATACGCTACCACTTACAATGTCACCAATCGTTAACGGTGATGCAGTTGGAGAATTTGGATGGGATGGCGAGAAATACGATCTAACAGGATATTGGGCAGAAGCAATTCAACAACATGCTGACTACATCAATACTGAAGTTCATGCACCATTCTTTGATACCGATGAAGCAGAAGCAGCATTTGGAGACCGTCTATTATGGGCACCATCTTCAGGACGTGTTGCAATGCAACTTGACGCATGGTGGACAAAAACACTATTCTCAACACCAGAATTTGTTGAAAAAGGTATGAAATGGGTTCCTTACTCAGTACCAAAAGGTGATAATGCAGAAACTTTAAACAAGCCAGCATTTGTTGACTTTGGTTCAATTTCACCATCTTCAGAATACCCTCGTGAAGCGTATGAAGTTCTGAAATGGTTTGGATGGGGAAGTGAAGGATGGGATGTTAAACTTGATCACTTCGCAAACTCAACTCTAGAAAATGGAGATAAAGAGTACCCATTCCCAGATGGATTGCCAATGGTTGAAAACAGTAAACTATGGGATGAAATCTCAACACAAATTACTACAAAACTAACAGCAGATGGTAATGAAGACCAAGTTAAATACTACGATGCATTCCTGAAAAATGCACACTCACCAATTCCTTTAGGTGGAGCATCACAACCAGGATTCCAAACATTCCTAATCGAACAATACTTTGAAGGAGAATATGGAAACGTCGAATTTGAAGTTAACGCAGGTAACTTACGTGCTGCAGATATTGCAAAAGACTTAACAGATAAAATTAATGAGATTCGTGAAGAAACCTTAGGTGAACTTTTCGAATAACGGCATTATTAAGAGACACGGCCGAAGTCGTGTCTCTTATTCATTTTAAGGAGCTAACTATGTATAAAAGCACTCTTGGGGTTCATGACCCAACAATTATATTCAACGCATCGAATGAAACCTATTATATGTATTCTACGGATACCACGCTCAATGATGAAATGACATTAGGGATTCCAATTCGTCAATCTAAAGATTTAATAAACTGGGAATATTTACATACAGCACTGGATGGTATTCCGAAGTCTGTTTATGCCTATACCAAACCGGGTAATCTTTGGGCACCAGAAGTCGTTAGTTATAAAGATGGCTACCGGATGTATTATTCAGCATCAATATTTGGAACGAATGAATCTTGTATCAATTTAGCTGAGGCGCAACAGCCTGAAGGTCCATGGATTGATAGAGGACTTGTTATTGCAAGTCATCCTGATAAGGATGAGCAGAATGCTATAGATGCTAATGTTCTTTATGATAAAGATGGGAAACTGTGGATGGTCTACGGATCTTTTTTCTCAGGAATTCATATTGTTGAATTGAATGAGGAAACAGGTCTCTTAAAAACTGAAGGTGACATCGGACAATGTATTGCGAATCGATCCATCAATGTGGAAGGGGCCTTAGAGGGGCCATTCATCTACTACAATAAAACCTTGGATTATTATTATTTATTTGTATCGTATGATTTTTTAGGAAGTTCATACAATATTCGTGTAGCACGATCTAAGGCAATCAATGGACCTTATAAGGATTATCAGGGTTTAGACATGTTTGAGGATGGGATTCATCCACATCGTCATGGGCTTAAAATTCTGGGTTCTTATAAAATGAATCATGAAGTGAATTGGACTTCAATTGGGCATAACTCAATTCTTGATCTTGGAGATGTTCAATATATGGTGGCTCACTCGCGTGTGGATCATCAACAATATCCCCATTATGCTTATATTCGGGAGTTGTTGTGGTTGAAATCAGGATGGCCTGTAACAGCACTTCAAAGTCCTAGTGAAATACTGGACTGTGATTTAAGTAATCAAGTAATGCATGGCATTGTGTTTGATCCTGAATCAACCGATTCAATGATGGAACAAGCGATCATGATTCAAAAAGAATTTGACTATATTGCTTATCGATGTACTTTAGAAGATCAAACAGAAGTGATAGCAGTATCGGGTATTAATCAAGAAGGTCATGTATTTATGGCTTATCAGAAGGAGCTTCAATGAAACGACAATTAGTAATCATCTTGTGTATGCTCTTGGGATTAAGTGCATGTACTACAAATAATAAAGGAATATCAAAACCAGAGACAAAGGCATGGGATACCAGTTTGAATCGTAATGTAGGGATTCATGATCCATCCATTATTGTTGATGAGCATGATGGTAATAAAACCTATTATGTATTTGGAACTCATATCTCTCAGGCTAAAAGTGATAATCTTACCGATTGGAACATTCCGAAGCGTAATAATGGTTATGTGAATATGGCAGATAATGTCATCTATGGTGATACACAAGAAAACCTAGCAAAGACTTTTGAGTGGGCAGGATTTAATGATGCTGACTCAGCAAATGGGTATAACTTATGGGCACCGGATGTGATCTATAATGAAAACTTTAAGTGGGATGATGGTACAACAGGTGCTTATCTTTACTACTACAGTGCATCATCAACATGGCGACGATCAGCCATAGGAGTACTGGCTTCAACAGATGTTGAAGGACCTTACACCTATGTGGATACCATTCTTTATTCAGGATTTAGTAAAGTGGATTCTACGGATGGTAGTGAGCGTAATATTAATTATGAGAATACTCATCTTGATGAATTGATTAAGAATAAAACGATTGATGGCTTCAATGAGAAATGGGTTCGTAAAGCAGGGAAAGAATACAATTCGGATTATGCACCTAATGCGCTTGACCCTACAGTCTTTAGAACTAAGGAAGGGAAATTGCAATTGGTTTATGGATCTTGGTCAGGGGGGATTTTCCTTCTTGATCTTGATGAAACAACAGGAACCCCCATCTACCCAGGGACTGATGGTAAAACCGAAGATGGTCGTATCATTGATCGATACTTTGGAACCAAACTGGCAGGTGGATACCATCGCTCAGGTGAAGGGTCATACATCACTTATTCAGAAGAGAGTGATACCTATTATCTGTACCTAACCTATGGTGGTTTGGCAGCTGATGGAGGGTATAACATGAGGGTTTTTAAAGCAGATGATGTAAGTGGACCTTATGTTGATGCTCAAGGAAACCGTCCGCTATTCACACAAGCGGATAACAATGATAACTATGGTGTTAAAGTCATGGGTAACTATAAATTGGATGGAATGAGTAAGGGGTATAAAGCCTCAGGTCATAACTCGATCCTTCATGATGAGGGTAAGACTTATAATGTCTTCCATACGCGTTTTGATAATCAAGGGGAAGCCTTTGAATTGAAGGTGCACCCAATGTTATTGAGTGCGAATGGGTGGTATGTGACATTGCCTTATGAGTATGACAGCAATTTAGAACAAGCATCCGAATTAAAAGAAAACGAATATATCGGGACTTATGAGATGGTAAACCATAAAACCAACACCACAGCAGAGATGGGTGTAAATCAAACACTTCAATTGAATGCTGATAATACAATCAGTGGTGATGTGAGTGGTACATATAGTGTCAATGATAAGAATCAAATCCAAATGATAATTGGTGATGTGACTTATGAGGGTGTTATCAGTACACAAACTGTTAATAAGACAACAGAGAAAGTAGTATTATCCTTTGTTGGGTCCAATAATGAAACGATTTTCGCAAGTAAAGGGAGGTAAGCACATGACTTATAAACATGCACCTAAGGGGTGGAACAGTTGGGATTGCTATGGTGCATCCGTAACTGAAGAAGAAGTACTAGCAAACGCACAGATTTTAAGTGACGAATTATTAGAGTTGGGATGGGATACTGCAGTTGTTGATATACAGTGGTATGAGCCAAAAGCAAACTCATCTGCATATCATAAATTTACAGAACTTGAGATGGATGAATATTCTCGATTAATACCAGCAGTCAATCGCTTCCCAAGTGCTAAAGATGGTGTTGGATTTAAAGCATTGGGTGATGCCATTCATGCGATGGGATTGAAGTTTGGAATTCATATTATGCGTGGGATTCCTCGACAAGCCGTGCATCAAAATACAGCACTTTTAAACAGTGAATATACAGCACGTGATATTGCATCGCCAAACTCCATTGCACCATGGAATACTGATATGTATGGACTGGATCCACAACATCCAGGATCACAAGGGTATTATGATTCAATCTTTGAATTGTATGCAAGTTGGGGTGTGGATTACATTAAAGTTGATGATATTGCGGATTCTAAGTTATATGGACCGCATTATGATGAAATAGCAATGATTAATAAAGCGATACAAAACAGTGGTCGTGAGATGGTCTTAAGTTTATCTCCAGGACCTGCTGATGTATCACAAGCAACATACTATCAAGAACATGCCAACGTATGGCGTATGACGGATGATTACTGGGACATTTGGGAACTGCTTTTAGGGATGTTTGAACGTTGTAAAGTTTGGGCACCTTATGTAGGACCCAATTCATATCCTGATTGTGACATGTTACCACTTGGAAGAATTGGAATTCGATCTGTTGATGGTGGGGCTACAGACCGTATGAGTCGCTTTACTCAAGGTGAACAACGTACCATGATGACTTTATGGTCAATCTTTGGATCACCACTGATGTTTGGTGGGGATTTGCGTTATAACGATGAGTTTACATGGGGTATTATCAAGTGTCCAGTGTTGACAAAAATGCATGCTGAAACCCATACACGATCTGAGCAATACCGTGATGATTCATACATTGTATGGGATGGTATTTCGGATAATCACCACTACAGAGCTGTCTTTAATATTAGTGATGCTGATATTGTAGTTACTAACATCGACTTTAAATTGGATGAAGTAAGTGTTAAAAGCCATGATGTTACCCTCTTTATAGATGGTAAAGAGGTGGCAGTCTATGGACAATAAACCTAAGTATCAGATATTAAAAGATATCATCATTCAAGAAATTCAAATGGGTCAATTGAAACAAGGGGATAAACTACCTTCTGAAATTGAACTGCAAAAAGATCATCAAGTATCACGTCATACGGTTCGCGTTGCCCTAGAGCAACTTGAAAATGAGGGTGTGATTGAGAAAGAACACGGTGTGGGATCGTTTGTAAAATTGTCTAAGAAAGTACGTAATAAAACCATTGGTGTCATTACGACTTATATGTCTGATTACATCTTCCCTGAAATCATACGAGGGATTGAACGTGAGCTTACTGACCAAGAGTATTCAATGTTGCTGGTGAACACCAATAACAATCCCGCTACAGAGCGTAAGGCACTGCAAATGATGTTAGACAATCAAGTTGAAGGGATTATTATAGAGCCTACAAAAAGTGCATTTTATAACCCCAACATTGATATGTATTTAAACATTCGAAAAAATGGGATTCATTTGATTACCATCAACGCCAGAATGGAAGACTTAGATTTACCATTCATTGGTATTAATGATGTTGAGGCAGCTTATGTGAATACCAATTACTTAATCGAGAAAAATCATCTTGAGATTGGAGCCATCTTTAAATCGGATGATAAGCAAGGAAAAGAACGATTAAAAGGGTTTGTAACAGCATTATCAGAACATGGATTACCATATCGCAATCAAAATGTACTTATGTATACAACAGAAGATAAGGATCAAATCATGTTTAATGAGGTCAGTCAGTTGATTGATAAAAAAGAAATCACTGCACTGGTATGTTATAACGATGCGATCGCTTTAGAAGTCTTAAACTTATGTACTGCTAAGGGCATCCGTATTCCACAAGACCTGTCCATAGTTAGTTTTGATAACTCGATCTTGAGTATGTTGACATCAACCAAGATTACCTCAATATCGCATCCACAAACCATTTTGGGACATGATGCGGCAAGAGAAATTATTAAATTAGTAGAAAATAAGGATTATCGTTTTGATGGTATTGTCTATCCCGTTAATTTAGACATTAAAGAATCGGTAAAGGAGCTTAAATAAAAGAATGCTAAAAAATAACTTAATTTTGAATTTACCCTTAGATGGAAGTATTGTTGATCAGGGTGGTATTAATACAGCGTGGGTTGGCCAAAAGGATGCTGAGTTTGTTCAAGTACAGGGTCGTGAAGGATTAAACTTCAACGGACAAGGGTACTTACAACTGGCAGATAACTTACTTCAGTCTGTTAATGATAAAACTGGATTTACTTTCTCAGCATGGGTCTTTGTAAAAGAGGGCAGCAGTGCATGGGAGCGTATTTTTGACTTTGGAGCAGGAGAAGGGCGACCTTCGGTATTCTTTACACGTAACTTCAGAGGGACATTATCAGGTTTTGGAGATCTTGTTGCAGATGGATCTAAGCGTTATACAGAAAATCAGTGGGTTCATTTAACCTATGTTTATACACCAACTGACCGTGCTCGTAATTCTTCAGCAGGGGGCCGTGTGTACATTGATGGAGAATTGGTAGGGGATGGTTTAATCAACCAAACAACCAGTGGTCTTTTTGGTAAATTGAAATTATGGACTGCTTTATTTGAAGAAGAAGGCCACTATACACATAACTATTTAGGACATTCACAATATGCTGCAGACCCTGACTTTAACGGAATCTTATCAGATGTAAGTTTGTATAACACGGCACTTGATGAGTCAGAAATTCTATCTTTAATGGCACAAACATTGGGTGATGAAGATATTATCAACATTGCTAAAAATCGTGATCTTGATTTAGGACTGCATGTTATCAGTGACGACTTGAATCTAGAAAGTACACTTTTTGGAGGCTTGGTTGAAGTGAATTATGTTTCATCCAATCCTGAAGTATTGAGTCATGAGGGTAAAATCATCACTGTGGATGCACCAGAGCATGTTACATTGAGTGTTGAAATGACACGTGGTGATGTTAAAGTCACAGAACGTTTTGATTTTACAGTATTGCCTAAGACACTTCCTGGCTACAAGATTAAAGTTAAACCTGAAGTCATGAGTTCTGTAAGTGATATTATGTATGGTTTATTCTATGAAGATATTAACAATGCTGCAGATGGTGGAATCTATGCTGAGTTAATCCGTAACCGTTCTTTTGAATCATTCACCTTTGATGAATTCATGCCAAATGATAACGTTTGTGGGTGTGAATTGGGACGCAGTCATGATCACTTACAAGCATGGTATGGAGATACTGACAAGGTTACTATTAAAACAGAAGGTGGACTGCGTGAGCATCTGAATTTAGATCTTGGTGTGAATGAAAACTACATTGAGATTGAAGATGCGACACTAATTAACAAAGGGTATAACGATACCAATCATGCATGTGCAATGTTATTTAGAAAAGGTCATGACTATGATTTCTCATTATGGTTTAAAGGGGAAGGTACTCTGACTTTAACACTGTTGAATGATGAGGAAACTGCAATCTCAAGTCCCCTAGTTCTGAACTTAAAATCAGATACATGGAGTGAGGTTTCAGAAGAAGTCATTAGTGCAACAGAAAGTGGTCTTGGACAAATTTCCATTCAAGTTGAGGGGAAATTAGCACTGGATAACTTCTCCTTGATGCCTGTTAATGTATGGGGTAATGAAGCACATAATACTTCAGAAACGGCAGCAAGTAACTATGCTGTGAATAAAAACTACCGTATGCGTGCTGATTTAGTGCATGCACTTCAAGATTTAAAACCAAAGTTCCTAAGATTTCCAGGAGGGTGTATTTCTGAGGGGGCATTCTTATGGGATAACGTCTTTGATTGGAAACAGACTATGGGACCTATTGAAACACGTAAAGAAAACTTCAACCTATGGGGTTATTCAATGACGATGGGTCTTGGGTACTATGAGTACTTCCAACTGGCAGAAGATTTAAATGCATTTCCAGTACCTGTAATGGCATGTGGGGTATTGTGTCAAGCACGTTCAGACTATGCTGCACCTGCAGGTGGTAGCTTGCGAGATTACTACATCAGTAACTTTACAGATTTAATCGACTTTGCAATCTCAATGGACTTTGAAAACAATGAGTGGGCATTAATGCGTAAGGAATTGGGTCATGAGGCACCTTTTGATCTTAAATACTTAGGTGTTGGTAATGAGAACTGGGGCGATGAGTTCTTTGCAAACTTTGAAGTCTTTAATTATGAGATTGAACAACATATGGCAAAGTATCATCCAGACCATGAACTGCACATTATTTCAACTGTAGGAGCACAGGCAGATGATGATGCATTCCAAGATGGATGGAAATTCCTACATGGTGATCACAAAGGTGTTGATGCACTTGAATTTACAGATGGACAGTCATTATTTACTGAAGATATCAAGTGGTATGAGCATGCTGATCATTACATGAATACGATTGCGGATGAGCACTACTACCGTACTAATGATTACTTAAAGAATAATGTGGATCGTTATAATTACTACAAACGTGTCTACAATGAGGATGGTACAGTAAACCAAAATGAATCATCTAAAGTCTTTGTCGGAGAGTATGCATCAACAGATAAGAACACCTTACATGGGGCTATTTCTGAAGCGGCTTTAATGACCGGATTTGAGAATAACTCTGATGTTGTTGTAATGGCATCTTATGCACCATTATTTAATAAAGTATTGACGGATGCAACATACCGCTGGACTCCAGATTTAATTTGGTTTGATAATGAGGATGTATGGTTTACGCCAAACTACTACAACCAGAAGATGTTCGCAAATAATATTGGAACGCATGTTCTTAAGACTGACTTCCAATCTTACCAAAATGGGGCTATTAAAGATTACACACCTCAAGGGGCAGTTACTGTTTCTGCAATTCAATCAGAGTTCTTAGTAGAATCCTTACGTCTTGTATCCAATGTGGATGGGACTGTATTGTTTGAACAAGATTTCAAAACAGCACTTAGTCCACTGATCAAGCCAATTCTCAATGGGGATGGGTATGAACAGAGTGATCAAGGACTTCTGATTAGCTATCAAGAAAATGGTATCAATGGGTTTATTATTGATGGTAACTTTGAAAACTATACCTTGGATCTTGTTGCACAACGTACTAAGGGAGATAATGCGATCTTAGTAGGTGTGGGAGTTACTTCTCAAAAATCTAAGAGTGCGATTGAATATGCGATTGACTATGTGGGTCATACTTCAGGACTGCGTGTCTTTAAGGATGGTGTGGAAGGTTATCGTATGGGAGATTTCTCAACCAGCGTACTGGCAGGGAACATGAGACGCTCATTAGTTGGAGCACTTGATAATCAAGAAGCAGTTCATGTCACCATTAACTTTGGTCTTGAAACACTAAGTGCTCAGTATCAGACACAAGGTACAACTTATGGCCAATTGGAAGTTAAGAATGAAGTGTATAAGAAAGAATTATTCAACACAGTAAGTGAGGATGATGAAGCACTTTATATTAAACTGGTAAACATTGATCATGTATCGAAGCTTGTTGAGGTGGATGTGAGTCATTGGGATCTAAAACCTGATGCAACACTGACACTTCTGACAGGTGATGTGAGTCTATTGGATCAGTCCAATGTGAATGCTAAAGAATTAGAGCCGATTCAACCTGAAGAATCCACTGTTTTAGTGAACGATGGAATTCTAAGTCTGGATTGTCCTAAACTTTCTGTAGCTGTTATTAAAATCGATAAAAAGTAATGAATTAGGCACTGCGGTGCCCTTTTTTTTATAAATGAGGGAGGAAATAATGAAGAAAATTATAATTGTATTCGCACTTATCTTGAGTTTCTTTAGCTTCTATTCATTGAAGGCAGAAGAAGTAGATAAAACGGATGATAATCCACACTTTTATAAAGAAGTGAGTGTTCATGATCCATCCATTATTAAAGATGGAGATATGTACTATGTTTTTGGGACCCATGGTGCAGCAGCGAAATCAACGGACTTAATGGATTGGGAAAACTTTGTTAATAACAGTATTGGTAATCATACTTTACTAGGTAATATACCAAAGAACTTAGAAGAAGTGTTTACATGGGCAGGAAACTCAAAAGCTGCTGATATTGGGGGTATGGGGATTTGGGCACCGGATGTGTATTATAATGAGCAATTTGTCAATGAAGATGGCACATTGGGTGCCTATTTGATGTATTTTTCATTATCAACTGGACAAGATGATGGTGTTAATGAGCATTACCGATCATTGATTGGAATTGCTGCATCACAAAATATTGAAGGACCTTATGACTATGTGGATACTGCAATTTATACAGGGTTTAAGGACCAAGAGGGGTTGAGTTCTTATCAACGAACTGACTTTTTAGATGTATATCCAGGTCAAACACCACGTGCTGCCTATTTCAAATCGGATGGGAATTATGATTTTGATCGTTATCCCAATGCGATTGATCCTACCATTGTGGAAAGTCATGATGGACTCCTGTATATGGTTTATGGATCATGGAATGCCGGAGTATGGATTTTAGAGTTGGATCGAAGTACAGGAATGCCAATTCGAGATGCAGACTATACCTATGATGATGCCATTACTAATGTGGATCCTTATTTTGGAAAACAAATCTCAGGAGGGTTTTGGACCAGTGGTGAGGGACCTTATGTTAAGTATCATGAGGAAACAGGATATTATCATTTGTATGTTACCTATGGTGGTTTGATGCAAAATGACACCTATAATGTTCGTTTTTACAGATCAAAGAATATTGATGGACCTTATGAGGATATTAACGGGAAGTCTGCAATCTTTACTTCGCACCGTGATAATGCTAAAACGGGAAATCGTCTGTTAGGAAGTTTTGAGTTCATAAAAGAACAAGCAGTGAATCCCAATGCTAATTTTTACAGTTATCGTGTACCTGGACACAACTCTGTTCTCTATGATGACAATGGTAAAGATTTTCTAATTACCCATACTCGATTTAAAGATAAGGGTGAGGGGCATGAGGTTCGTGTTCATGAAATTATCTTTAATGAGAGTGGGTGGCCAATGTTACTCCCTCAGCGTTATTCCGATCAAGATACGATGGTGACAGAGGCTGATGTAACAGGTTCTTATCTAATTGTAAGACAAGATCAAGACAATTCAAAATTGAGTAAAGAATCGTTGGGTATCAGTCTTGAGAAAGATGGCACAATTAAGGGTCAAGTAACAGGAACGTGGACCTTTGATAATGGTGTCCTTGATGTTACACTTGCCAACAAATCTTACTCTGGAGTTGTTGCCCTTCAAAGAAGTAACATTACAGGCTTGCAAGAAGGTCTTAACTTTACACTCTTAGGGACCCAAGGATCGGTACTGGGAGAATCTATTTTTGGAACACGCATCTCTGAATTATCAGCAAAAGGGATCTTGGAACAAGCTTCTAAAGATTTGGATTTAGCACGCCATCATGGTATTTTAGCAAACATCAAATTACCAACCGTGACTTATGGTGGTGTTCAAGTTAAGTGGAGCAGCTCCGATACTAAAGTAATGACTAGTAAGGGACTTGTCAAAAGACAAGATAAACCAATGCCGGTTGAGATGAGAGCGACATTAAAATATGGTGATCAGGAACTTGTTAAGGTATTTGATCTTGATGTTGCAGGATTGGATGGTAGTGTCTTGAAACGCAGTAATGGATTATTGTATGCAGGA
>DEPV01000089.1:13405-14112 GCA_002358955.1 Erysipelothrix sp. UBA3383
AAATGTACGTACAAGACAGGAATATATGAGAATAGATTGACTTGTACGCACAGGAAAGGTAAAATTAAGTCATGATAGCGTTTACAGGAGGAAACTGATGAAAAAGGAACGTTTATTAAGCAAATCTATAAGTAAATTATTCTTACTTGTTTCTGCTTTTGCTTTAGCAATTACCTTTGTTGTAGAAAATCCTACACAAGTAATTACAGCTGAAGGGAAAGAAACAAGTATAAACCAAACGGTTGTGGGCAATGATTTACCAGTACATGATCCATCAATTATTAAAGTTGATGATACCTATTATGTATTTGGGACTCATGGGGCTGCGGCTAAATCAACAGACTTAATCAACTGGGAAAATATTGTTGTTGATAATGAAGTTGATAACCACACTTTATTTGGGGACATACGAACTACTCTAGCACCTGTGTTTGAGTGGAGTGGTAATCCTGATAATGACAATATGGATGGCATTGGGCTGTGGGCGCCTGATGTTTACTATAATGAGAAATTTGTGAATCAAGATGGTAGCACTGGTGCTTACCTCATGTACTTTAGTATTTCAACAGGACAAGATGAGGTAGGTGTTGAACATTACCGCTCATTAATTGGACTGGCTAGTTCAAAGAATGTTGAAGGACCGTATCAATTTGAAGATGTTGTGGTTTATTCAGGATTCTTAGATACAGAAGGCAAGAGTCACTATG
>DEPV01000089.1:14166-15226 GCA_002358955.1 Erysipelothrix sp. UBA3383
AGGTGCAAGTCCGCGTTCTGGATATTTCAACAATGGAAGATTTAATTTCGATTATTTCCCTAATGCGATTGATCCTACAATTGTTGAAGGCAAAGATGGTAGCTTGCATATGTCTTATGGTTCATGGAATGGTGGTATTTGGGTCTTAGATTTAGATCCTGAAACAGGGCTGCCAATTCGACCAGAAAATTATGCAGGAGGTAAAGCTCCTAATACCGATGATTCCTACTTTGGAAGTCGTATCTCAGGAGGGTTTAAAACAAGTGGTGAAGGGTCCTATGTTGAGTATCATAAAGAAAGTGGATACTATCACCTTTATGTAACATATGGGGGTCTTGTACAAAATGATACCTATAATGTTAGATTCTTCAGATCTGAAAATATCAACGGTCCATATGTAGATAGTGAAGGTAATAATCCTAAGTTTAGTGGTAAGACTGATAATGGATCTTATGGTGATCGCATATTAGGAAGTTTTGAATTCTTAGAAAATCAGACACTGACAGAAAATGCGGGATTCTATTCCTATCGCGTACCGGGTCACAACTCTGTGTTATATGGGGATGATGGTAATGATTATATTATCTTCCATACACGATTTAAAGATAAGGGCGAGGGACATGCAGTGCGTGTTCATCAATTACTCTTTGATAAAGAAGGATGGCCACTGGTTGCTGCTTCACGTTATGAAAAAGAAACAGTGCAGACTGATCTTACATTAAATGGAAAATATGCTTTAGTGTTCCAAGGTAAGGATAACTCCAAATCAAGTAAGGAATCTGTAGCAGTATCGTTCAATCAAGATGGTAGTGTTTCTGGAGCATTCAATGGTTCCTATACACTTGAAGATGGAAAACTTCAACTTACAGTTGGGGCTGATGTCTATGAAGGGTATGTTCTGAATCAAGGAACATCGTTAACAGATTTTAATACGGATATTACAATTACTCTACGTGGTGTGAGTGATAAAGTTAAAGGTCACTCAGTATTGGGTGTACGATTGAGTCAACTGGATTCAGAGGCGATTCTGAAAGAAGCCGTATCTGCATTAGATATTAAG
>DEPV01000016.1 GCA_002358955.1 Erysipelothrix sp. UBA3383
TAATTCTTAACACCTTTTCAGAAACGTTTGGCATCGAATAATCTGCCACTTGTCTCAATGTATTAGGTGTTTGTGTTTCTAGAACAGTCAATGCTTGGAGAATTCGTTCTTGTTCAAGTCCGACCATCATTACTGATGCTTCTTCCATTGCTTCTGGTCTTTCATGCGCTTCTCTTAAGTTTAAAGCATTAAATCCTAAGATAGATGATTCCTCAGAAATAGTACCACTATCTGATAATGTCGCTTTAGAATGCATCTGTAATTTGACATAGTCATTAAATCCTAATGGTTTTAATATTTTGACGTTGTCATGGAATACAATCCCCTTCTCATTAATCATGTTTTGTGTTCGAGGATGGGTACTGACGATCACTGGCATATCATATTTTTCTGCAACTGCATTCAAAGTATCACAAAGATTTAAGAAGTTACGCTCTGAGTTGATGTTCTCATCACGGTGTGCTGATACAACAAAGTACTCATGTTCTTTCAGTCCCATGGTTTCAAGAATGGTATTGTTTGCTAAGTCTTCTTTACGTGAGTTTACAACCTCGAACATTGGACTTCCTGTCTTGATGATGCGATCCGCAGGTAAGCCTTCTCTTAATAGGTATTCACGTGCAATATCAGAATACGTTAAGTTGATATCTGAAGTGTGGTCAACAATCTTACGGTTGGTTTCCTCTGGTACACGTTGATCAAAACAACGGTTTCCTGCTTCCATATGGAATATTGGAATTTGCATACGTTTTGCTGCTATGGCACAAAGGCATGAATTCGTATCTCCCAACACTAAAAATGCATCGGGTTTCACTTCATTTAATACCGGTTCAATCGCAATCAAGATATTTCCAATTGTTCCAATTGGTGCTCCGGTTGCTGTGTTTAAAAAATAATCTGGTTTTCTTAATTTAAAGTCGTTAAAAAACACTTCATTCAGCTCATAATCATAGTTTTGACCCGTATGAACCAGTACGTGTTCAATCGCATCTGAGCTCTCTAAACGATTGATTACTGCTGATAATCGAATGATTTCAGGACGTGTTCCAACTACTGTCATTACCTTAAGTTTTTTCATATTAATCACCTGTGTTTCTCATACTATTATGCCTTTTTTAACCCTTTAAAGCAAATAAATGTGTTAAAACACATAGAAAAAATCCATCGTAATAAATGGATTTTTCTTTAGTTATACTTTGTGTTTGGGTCTAATTATTTATAAATATCAAAGAAGACTTGAATCTCATCATTTCCTTTTTTAAAGTCAATTCGATAAGCCCCATCCCCTTCATAAAGAACAGGCAAGACATAAGTTTTTTGTTCTTGATATTCTAATTCAACACTATCAATAATAGTATTGTCAAAGTAAGAAGTTAGTAAAGGCAACTTACCGGCTCTTGGATTGTAAAGTTCAAATGAGTACATATCCAAACCATGTTGCTTACCTGCAATATTCTTAATTGTAACATTGACCAGAACGACTTCTTTATTGTAATAATCACTAGAGTCATCGACTACTTTTGTCCATTCTTGACCTTCTGCAAGAGTAATTTCCAGAGAATCAAAAACGTATGTTTCTGATTTCACTGGTGGAAGCCCTTCATCTATAGGATGAACCTTGATGCCATTGAACATTGATAAACTATCATCAAAATTGCCTTTAAAAGTTTCAAATACAATTCCTGACTCTTTATAAGAATCATCTTTAGTAATCAACTTTGAAAGCGCCTCTAAATTATCAATAGTTTCAGCTTGACCAACCCCAATAAGGTCTGTCATTACATACCTTTTCAGATTGTCATTATCATCAAGTCCATACAACACATCTGAATCTTTAAACCCAGAACCCTTCTTATAGTCAATGAATAGATTTGTATTTGGAATATCTACAAAATCAGTGATGTCTTTTGTAATACTTTCATTTTTCTCTTTAGCTCTAGTATCATCAGCATCAAAAATATCCAGTGTGATGATTTCTTGATGATTTGTATCATTCACAAAATACCATGTCGTTTGATTAAATTTATATTCATCAAATCCGATACTTTCAAGATAGAAAACATCAATTTCATTGAGAACATCGTGTATCTGATCTTCAATTATAGCGTGATATCTATACGTATTGTCAATGAGTGCTGTAACATTCTCATTATTATTTGTAGCTTTTGCACTACACGCTGTTAGTAACATCAAAGCCGTAAAACCAAAAATTAACAGTTTCTTCATCTTTAATACCCTCCTTTTGTTATAGATTAAAAACTGATTTCTACTATTTCTTAACATTGATTCATTACTCAATACTCAATTGACTGATTGTTGCTTTAATTCATCATATCATAAAAAAGAATATTTTCGTACATTTTATATCTATAAGCTAAAATACATATAACAAGAAATACGTACTGTAAGAATACGAAACTAAATGAGAAAAAAATCTTTTAATTAAACGCGTTGTACAAAATTAAAAAGAGACCTTCTAGGATCTCTTTTATACGACACATTATTTATTCAGTTTCTCTTTAACAGAATCAATGATATTAGCTGTATTCTCTTTAACATCTTCTACGACATCACCTGTTTTCTCTTTAAGATCTGCAGTTTTTTCTTTAAGATCATCCATGATATCTTCCGATTTCTCTTTGATATCGTGGCTTATTTCTTTGGTCTTACCTTTAGCTTGTTCTAGAAGTCCTTCAGCTTTTAGTTTGCCATCACCTGTAATATCACCTACTGTTTCCTTAACTTTACCAACTACTTGGTCTAATTTTCCTTTGTCTGCCATTGCTAAATCCCCTCTTTCTTTATAAATATCATAACACACATTAAGAAGATGATATTTTTAGACGCTCAAACTCTAAGCTTCTATATTAAGAAAAATAGACAAAACTCACCACTGATTGTTAAAGTAACAGTCAGTGGTGAGTTGTATTAATATTATATTCTATAGATTGGATCCATTGCTTTAATCTGTGAGAAAGTATTAATTTCAATAATATCATCTTCATCACAATCACTAATATGAATCTGGTAATTTTGTTTTGCTAATTTCAAGGGAACATCATCCCAGAATAACTCCATTCCTCCAGGTGAGTGAATGAAAGCATCGATATCAGATTGTAACTGTAATCCGTCTTGCTTATTCCAGAAAGAAATTCCAACCATCTCATGGATGTTTTTACCACCAATGGAAACCTGTGTAATAATACCTGCTTTAGTTGTAAAGCACCAATCATTACTCATTTTTTTCTTCTTACCGTAGTAAACAGAGTTCAATTGGTATGGACTTATCATATCTGGATTTTTAACCAACAAGTCAGCTTCACAAATATACGTGTTCTCGAGATATTCTCGGGCTAAATAAATACTGTTGATGTTCTTGGATTCATTATAAAGATCATTATCAATAAATTTAAGATTTGGATATTTATCCAAGAGGACATCAAATTGATTCTTAAGATGCCCACGAACAATAATAATTTCTTCAATCCCTTGTTTGTGTAACATATCAATGACAGAATCAATCAATCGAACATTATGAATGTGTAATAGTGGCTTTGCAGTATTTAGTGTTAAAGGCATTAAGCGTTCACCAAATCCTGCAGCTATAATAATTGCACGTTCTACTTTATGCTCCTCTAAAAAGGCTTGTCCTTCTAGAGTCAACTTATAAGAATCCTGAATCATATTCAATTCATGTAATTCTGCAAGAATACTGTTAACACTACCCAATGATATTTTCAATTTTTGCGCAATCTTACGTTGTGAGATGCGATCATCTCTTAATTGATGCAGACTTACTAAAACATCGAACTGTTTCTGATTCATAGATCCTCCTAGTATTTCCAAAGACTTAATAAATACTCTTTATCTTCAATACTTTCAATACCACTCATATCCGCATATTGTATGTTACTTGGATAGTTTGGAATGGTATTTTCTTGTGTTTTTAAGATTTGCTCTGGTGTGAACATCATCTTATCATATATTATAAAATCATTCACTAGATATTCAAAGACTTTTACAACATCTTCGTTATTTTCACGTCCCTTGATTAAAGCAGTTCCTGTCAGTGAGTAAGGTGATCCCTCTTGAGGAAATACTATCTCAAACGGAACATTGTTATTGATGTAATTAACCGCTTGGAAAGTAAGTCCTAAACCTACTGCTATCTCCCCTTGATTCAGAAGTTTAATAGGTCCTGATCCAGACTCAGTAAACTGTTTGACGTTTTTAGATAAAGCATCAATATACTCTAAAGCAGCTTTCTCACCTTTGGTATTAACTAAGTTTTTATAAAAGAAGTAACCCGTTCCACTACTTTTAGGGTCGGGCATAGCAATATAACCTTTATAGATTGGATCCAGTAGATCTTCATAAGACTCAGGTTTTGGTAAATTGTGTTTTTCTAAGATCTCAGGATTGATTACAAAAGCACCCGCTTGTCGCTCCCACACCACATATTTATTATCCTGTTGTGAGGGTGCTAATTCATCTAAGAAATCCAGTTTAGAATAACCAGAAATATCTGCTAAAGAATCTACAATTTTAGATAAGTATGAGGTTTCAAGCCCAACAATAATATCAGCATCAGTACCCTCTTTTTCAACAGAAAGTTTTGCTGCAGCTTTCGCTGTTGGTGTATACATGACACGTACATTTAAATGAGGAAATTTCTCATTCAACTTCTCTTGCATTGCATCATTACGAAATTGTTCACTGGAAGCATAGACAATGATTGTATCTCCATCTTGCTTTGTTACAAGCATTACCAGTACCACTGCTAAGGCACATAATCCAATTAATATTTTTTTCATATGAACCTCCTACTGATATGATGAATCAATATCACACAACTCTTCATAAGTATCAATTTCAATGATGTCCTGTGCATCAACAGGTTTAACATAAACATCATAGTTATCTTTAAAATCAATCAAAGCGACCTCATCCCAATAACGAGCCGGTCCGCCTTCTTGATGATAAAATGCATCGACATCAATGCCCAATTGTTTACCATCTTTTGCATCCCAGTATGAGATACCAACCATTTGATAAACATCTTTTCCTGTGATGGAAACTTCAGTAATCTTTAAATCTTTATTAACTGTGAAGCACCAATCATCACTCTCATCCATTTTGACACCTAGTAATGTGTCTTATAAGCATACTTACTTAAAGCATCTTGATTGTAAAGAATTAGATCAGATTCTAAAACTAATGTATTTTCAAATAGGTCTTTTGTAGAGTATGCTGATGAAATATTATTTGCTTCATTATAGATATCATTATCAATGAATTTAATCATTGGATACTTGATCAGTAAATCATCCATCAACTCTTTTTTATAACCACGAACTACCGTGATATCATCAATTCCCAGTGCCAGTACAGCATCCAGTAAAGTATCAATAATACGAACACCATTAACTTCTACCAATGGTTTGGGCTTTTCTAAGGTAACAGGTACCATGCGTGATCCAAAACCTGCTGCAAAGAATACAGCACGTTTAATACGGTATGGCTCAAGTTGTAATAATTCTTCTTCACTTGCTAAGCCTTGTTTTTCTTTTAAAACTAATTCATTAAATAATAATTCATTCATTACTAATTCTCCTTCAATAAATAACGTTTTGTCAGATAGACCAAAGTCTTAATGACAATATTAATACTTAAGATAACAACGGATACAATTGCTGTTACTTCAATCATGGATTGAGAGTCTAATTGCGGAATCAACATCGATAGCGGCATGTTCTTTAAGTTAGCTAAGAAACTAACTGCAGATATAGTTACCATCGCATTGACAAACATGTATGAGAACATCTCAACTAAGGTATCTTGTGTACTTGGAATATAAACATCCATTAACATTTTAAAGCGTGAAATTCCTAAACTTGTCGAAATATCTTCAAGATTGGAGTTAAATTTCTTCAGTGTATTGTATGCCAGTAAATAAGGTGATGCAAAGAAGTGCACAATATTAACCAACACCAAGATGATTAAGGTTTGATAGATCATGGTATCGTTAAAGAATAATACATAGGATAAACCTAATACAACCCCTGGTATTGCAAGTGATAACATTGAAATCATATGCAATGCTAGATTTGAAAAACTACGTGGTGATCGTGCTGTTAAATAAGCTGTGATATAGGTTGAGAATGTTCCAATTAAAGCTGTTACTAAAGCAATGGTCACCGAGTTTAGAAGGTATGATCCAATTCCGATTTCCAGTGATGCCTTAATATTTGCTAATGAGAAAGACAAATCAACAGGATATTGTTTTACAAAGGATAGGAATATAAATGTAAAGATTGGCAGTGATACGATGATGACTGCAATCACACATAGTATAAAAGCAATGCTATCTCTTAGTTTATTATCACGAATCTGAAACTCGCGTGTAATTGTAGATACGTTCTCTTGGTCTTGATTACGCAAATCTAGAATAAAGGCAAGAACTGCTGGAATCAGTAAGATAACACCGATAATTGCCCCTTTTGAGAAGTTTAAGAGTCCGATAACTTCACGATACATGTAGACTGGTAAAGTCATTGCCTTACCACCAACAATTAATGGTACCCCATAGTCTGTAAAGATCATGGTAAACACTGCAAATACAGTAGCAATTAATGTTGTACTTAAGTTCGGTAAAGTAATGGTTCTAAATTGTTGAAATTTACTCAGTCCCAATACTTCAGCAGCTTCATAAGCTGTATAGTCTTCATATTGAAATATGTTGTTTAATAATAGGAATGCTACTGGAAATGAATATAATACCGACCCCATCACAATTCCTGTATAACCAAAGAGGTTAATATTGAATCCTAATAAATTCGTAATGATCCCATTATCACCAAAAAGTAGCACTAAACCCATACCGTGTGAGATGGATGGAATTAACATGGGCAGAGTAAACAGTACTGTAAAAACGGATTTATAACGCATCTTAGTACGGTTGATACTCCATGCCATTGCAAATGCAAGGACCACTGATATTACGGTAGCCATTAGAGTTGTTACTAATGAGTTTTGCATCATGGGCCAAAATTGAGGTGCATTGACGATTTCTTTAAAGTCATCCATTCGAATTCCTGCAATCAGGTTTACTAAAGGAGCAATTACAAATACAACTAAGAATACACTAACCAGTACTTTCGATATTTTGATTGAACGGTTATTTTTGTTCATATTCTTTACCTGTACTCTTAATGAGTGATGCTACTTTTGAATCTAAATGATCCACTACAAATGATTGAATATACTCATTGGCAGGATTTTTATAGATGTTCTTAGGTGTATCAAGTTGTTCGATATTCCCCTCACTCATAACCATAATGCGATCGCTTAAGTAGAATGCTTCTTCTTGTTCGTGTGTAATATAGATCATGGTTGCTGAGAATTTCTTCTGAATTGATTTTAATTCAGCTTTCATGATTTCACGGTTAGTTACATCAAGTGCTGAGATTGGCTCATCCAGTAAAATAATTTTTGGTTTTAAAGCCAGTGTTCTAGCGATTGCAACACGTTGTTGCTGACCACCAGAAAGTTGAGCTGGTTTTTTATCGATTTGATCAGTTAGACCAATCATTGTTAATGTTTCCATGCAATCGCTTTAGCTTGTGCCTTGGTTTCTGGATTTAGCTTTAGAGCATATTGAACATTATCCAATACTGTCATGTTTGGGAATAATGCATAGTTTTGAAATACAATCCCCATACCACGTTGTGATGGTGCTGTTTTAGAAATATCTTTACCATCAATAGTAATGGTTCCACTATCTTGAGTTTCAAGTCCCATAAGAATTCGTAGTAGTGTTGTCTTACCACATCCTGAAGGTCCTAGAATACTTAAAAATTCACCTTCTTGTACGGTGAATGAAATGTTGTTTAAGATTGATTTTTGATTGAATGTTTTACAAATGTTATCAACGGTTAATTTATTGTTTTGTGACATAATACATACCTCTTTTTTCACTGTACCTATTGTATCATAGATTGTGTTCAAATTTAGTGTGATACATTGTTAATGAACGATAATACCCCTATTTATGCGTAATAAATGTTCATTATTGTTCGTATATGTCTTTAATGTTTAAAAAAGACCTCTTTTCAGAGGTCTTTTGTTTCAATCTAGTCGATGCGTTCGCCACGTTCCATTGCTTGGATTTTGTTGTGTGCGTTTTGTACACTTTCTTGATTTGGTTCCATAACATAAAGATTACGTCCTGGCATCGAGAAAGTATTAGTAGACATCATTCCAGTACCTGATACTGCTTGGTCTTTAATATCCCACTCAGCCATGGTATCTACTTGATGTTTAATAATTGCTTGGAAATCTTTTTCTGGCATACTCATTACAAAGGATCCGTTAATGGATGCTAGGAATGAAGTATAGTTCAGAATGATTGCAGGACTCATTGCTTTTTGCAAGATTCCTGTTAATGCTGCTTGTTGGTTTAAGATACGGTCATTATCACCACTTGGTAAATTATAACGTTCACGTACAAATGCTAAAGTTTGGGTACCATTCATATTGTTTGGTCCTTTAGTAATCTTTTGTCCAGCACCTGATGTGAAGTTAAAGCGTGATTGAACGGTAATGCCTCCCAGTGCATCAACAATTTTTGTTAATGATGAGAAGTTAACTTTAACATAGTAGTCAATGTTAATATCAAATACCTTCTCTAAAGTTAGAACGGATTCTTCAACACCATAGTTACCAGCATGTGTTAGTTTATCTTTCTTTCCTTTAGTTCCCAGTGTTACAAAATAGTCACGAGGAATACTTGTTAAGAGAATTTGATTGGTTTGTGGGTTCACAGTCATTAACATGTTAACATCAGATCGCGATACAGTTGTTACTGGACCGTAAGTATCAATTCCTGAGATAAAGATTGTATAGGTATCTTTAAGAACATTGACCGGTGGTTTATTGACGTTAATATCAACCGCTACCTGGTGTCCTTTAGAGTAAACAATTTTAGTATCTTCATCAAAGCTTTCAAAGACTTCTTCAATAAAGTTACGTTGTGATTCACTAATTAAAATTGCTTCTTCTTTTTTATCATATAGTGCTTGAACTAATTCATCATTGTTCGCATATGCTTTTTTAGGCACTTCTTTTTTAAACATGGATTCAATTTCACTGAATGTCTCAGTAACATATTCTTCATCCACATTTTGGTTGTAAGCAAAGTCTGAGAATTGTAGATCCCCGATTTTACTTGCTTCATGATCTTTCAGTGTAATGACAGATACCATATGGGTATCAAATTTACCACCTGTAATGCCTTTAATAAATCCAGCAGTATTTAATGCATAGAAGGAACCGGTAAACATTGCTAGTGATATTAAGACACTTAACACCTTACCAAGATTACGCCATTTCTTCTTGTTGTTGAATAAAAGGAAGAAATACAATAAGTTTCCTAATATCAGAACTGTATAGAAGATGATTAAATACTTCGTTGGTAATACTTGTAATTTAAAAACTGAATACGTAATTACTAAACTTGCGATCAGTTGAATGATTGCAATGAACCAGTTTGAAATGATCCATTTAAATTTATTATTACTTTTTGTTTGTTCTTTGTTATTTTGCTTCATAAGTAAATACTCCTTACCGTAAACTATTTTACACTATTTACATTGCTATGTGTAGTTAATTAAGTCCAATGAAAGTTTTTCATTTATTTTCACACAAATTATATCAGTTGAATCTCAACACTACTCCCCTGTGCTGTTTTCTTAATCATGACCTGTTGTTGGATGGAAGCTTTCAGTGCTTCGACATGTGAAATGATCCCGACCAGTTGTTGTGATTCTTCAAGTCGCGATAAAATCTTGATGGCTTGCTCAAGTGAAGCTGCATCTAAGGTACCAAAGCCCTCATCAATAAAGAGTGCCTCAACTTGTACCCCTCCTGCAAACATCTTAATCACATCGGAAAGACCCAGTGCTAAAGAGAGTGATGCCATGAAGGACTCCCCGCCTGATAAGGTCTTAACACTACGTTTAAGACCGTTATGATAGTCTAGTACTTCCAAGTCTAAACCTGATTTAGAACGCATGTTGCTGGCTTCTTGAGCTCTGAAGAACTCATAGCGTTGATTGGTCATTTGCGTAAATCGTAAATTAGATGCTTCGATGATATGTTCAAAATATGCAGATTGAACATACAGTTCTAATGAAATCTTTTGTTTCTCATTCAACTCACCATTGGTTAATTGACTCAATTCGCGAATACGTGCTGTTTTTTGTTCTTGCACTTCAAGATTTTTCATCAGTTGTTCTTGTCCTTCAATCGTAGCCTTAATGCTCGTTGTTTGATGGTTTATATCACTGAATTCCTGATTCAGTGCATTATAGATTGTCTGCTTCTCATCACGCTTTGTGATAAGCTCATCAATATTAACAGGAACATAGTTTTTCAAACTCTCTTCAAGTGTTATTAATGTTTGTTTTACAGTCTTCAAAGACTCAAAGTATGCATCACTGATACGTTTTCTTTCGTCATATTGTGATGACTGATCAATCAGTTGTTTCAGCTCATCATCCGTTTGAAGTTTGTATTTAAGCATGAATTCATTAAGTGCACCTTTAGCATTATGAATCACTTCTTTTTGTTTACTTAATTGCTCTTGATAAATCTTTAAATTAGAGTTTGATGTTTCTAATAGAGTTTTTTCCTGAGCAATCAATTCTGTCAGCTTTTCATATTCATTCGTTTGATTGTTAAGTAGACATTCTTTATCATCGATAACCTTTTGAGCATCAACTTTATTATCATAAAGAAGTTTCTCTTTTAATACTTGCGCTTCTTTAATCAGATGATCAAGTTCACTTTTAGTTGTCGCCAGTTTTAAATTGAGAGCGTTCATGGTTTCAACAGTGGATGCTAAATTTTTTTGAACTGAGGTCTTATTACTGAGCTTATCAAGATTTAATCGGTACTGTTTCGATTCATTTTGAAGTAATGTTCTCTGTGTTTGGAGTATTGCTTCATTTTTAAGATGGTTCTCGCAGATTTCTTCATGATTGTAATCTTTTGGTAATGCATCTTGATACTGTTTCAATGCCGCATTTAATGCTGCAAGATTTTGAGCATTCTGTTCTAATTTAATTCTTTTTTCATTAACCGATTTGTGCAGGGCCTTTAATTCACTTTCAGATAGGACTCCTGCTTCTTTGTGGGCTTTGTGTTTGTGATCCATTGATCCACAAACAGGACATGCCTTACCATCTACTAGTGTCTCTGCAAGAATACCGGCAATGTTGTTAAGATATTTGGTATCTTCAGTTTGGTATTCTTGATTGCTTGTATTAAACTCTATCTTTTGTTTTTCAAAAACTTCAGTAACTTCATTAATATCAGATTGCTTATCCACTAACTTACTATGGATATCAATTTGTGCAGCCTCTTGTTCAATCGTTCTTTCTAATGTAGCGATTTGAATTTCAAGTTTATTATTACTTTCAAGTTTTAAGATATTATCTTTCTCTAATTGTAATAATGTATTTAAATCCAATTCTAATTGTTTATGTTTTGAAGTACTCGTGTCGAGTTCTTTTTGAGTAATTTTAACAAGATCTTCTTTAGATTTTAGTGACTTCAACAGTAGATTATAGGCATCGTATTGCGCTATTGAATCTTTTAATTTGGAGATATCTTCTTTTTGCTGATCAAATGTCGCTACTACAGGCTGCATCTCTGTAAATTTTAACTTATGGTTTTGTAGTCTCTCTTGTCCATTGATGATTGCTGTTTCACTTTCCTTAATCTTAGTTTCAATAGTTTTTGCTTCTTTACGACTATCATTAAGATTGGTGTATAGTAATTCTCCCCTTTGAATCACTTGATTTAATGTTTCTATGGCGTTTTTTTCTAATGTTTGGTGTTCTTTCTGTTCTTCAAGTATTTGAAGTTCTCGTTTTGAAGCATTCAATTTACTACGATTTTCCTGTAAGGTTTTTTCTTGGGTAATTAGCTCATTGAGTTCTTCAAGTGCTTTGGATTGCTCAGCAAGACCAGGTTCCATTTGTTTCAGGATTTCCTCATTTTTTTCAAGTTGAGTAACCATTGCTTCAATACTATCAAAGCCTTGGCTTTCCAGTATTGCTTTTGATTTTGTCTGAATGGCTTTGAGTTTGGCTTCTTCAGTGCGATATTCTGACTTTAAAACTTCGGCAATGTCACGGTATTTTGAGGTATCAAAGATTTTCTTAAAAATATCTGAACGTTCAGATGAAGATGCATTAAGAAGTTTTAAGAACTCACCTTGAGCAAGCATGACGATTTGTTTGAATTGTTGAACATCAATACCCATTAATTCCAGTATCATTTCATCAACACGTTGTAGTTTTTCTTCTTCAATGCCATTAGGATCAATCAGTAATGCAGTGGCAGGTGCAAGTGTATAGCCTTCACCTCTGAGTCTTTTACGCATTTGTGCAGGTGTTCGTTTCACCATGTATTGCTGTCCTTGAATTGAGAATGTGAATTCAACATAGGTTTGCTGATCAATGTCTGCAAAGTTTGAACGCAACATATTGACCTCACGAACTGAACCACTAGCATCATTGTATAAGGCATATGTAATTGCATCAAAAAGTGAGGTCTTTCCAGAACCTGTATCACCGCTGACAAGAAAAAGACCTTGTTGAAATTGTGTAAAATCAATTTCAACAACATCTTTAAATGGACCAAATGCTTCTAATTTTAATTTAATTGGTTTCATAGTCGCCCTCGTCAATACCTTTTACTACATCTTGAACAATCTCTTTAGAAGATTCATCAAGTGATTTCCCTAACATTTCTTCATAAAAACTTTCAATCAGATCCAAAGGATCTTTAGTAATGATTTCTTGTGATCTTAACTGTGCTAAATTTTGTACCTTTGTTTGTGGTTTTAATTCCAAGCTAACACAATTAGGATACACACTTTGTAATTTATTCATCGGTTCATACAAGGCTTCATCATCCAATAAGATAGCATGAACTAAATCTTGACTGGGATTCTTCTCCCCTTCATCCATTAAGTCTTGAAGATTCCCTTTTAAAATACGGACATCGCGAAGTGGTGTGATGGGTTCAAAGCTAATATGAATATCATCTTCAATATCGATAATGACCAACTGTTTTTGATCATGTGCCTCAGAGATTGAGTATTTTAAAGGTGACCCACTATAACGAATGGTTTCTTTACGAATCATTTGTGGTTTATGGATATGACCTAATGCGACATAGTCAAACTTGTCAAAAAGATGAGCATGAATGGCATCAATACCCCCAACCATGGGTCCAACCTCAGAATCTGATAATTGCGTATCTTTACTGCCATCAATAACAAATTGGTGACTGAGTAAGATATGATAATCACTTTTATCATAATTATAATCTCTTAAAATACGTCCCATCGCTTCATGGTATGATTGTGATTTAAAATCATCATGGAAATTGCGAACTTCTGCAGGTCTTACAAAAGGAATTAGTGCAAATTCAAAGGTTTTACCCTGCTTTTCAAGGACAAGTGTTTCAACTTCACCCCTGTATTTTCCAACAAGGTGTACCCCACCTGCCTTTAGATAACTGGGAGCCATGGATAAGCGTTGTGCCGAGTCATGATTTCCTGATATGACAAAGGTCTGGATATTTAATGTTTGTAGATCTTCAAGAAAATCAGACCACAACTCAAAGGATCTTTCGCTGGGTGAGTTTTTATCATAGATATCCCCTGAAATAAGCAAAACATCAGCTTTAAGAGCCTCTATTTGTTTAATTATAAATTGTAAAAGGTATCGCTGATCATCGACCAAGGATACCTCATTAAATGTTCTTCCTAAATGTAAATCCGATACGTGTAAAAGACGCATAAGTATCACCCCTGTATACTCTATTGTATCATAAGTGCATTGACCAGAACATCTGTAAATCAGCTATTCAATAAAGTTCATCACCAACATACTGGGACATTTCGGATTGAAACTTGTAGATTTTGGCGGTAGCATAACACCGCGATCAGAATAGTATAGAAATTGTTCTTTAAGCATTGGGTGAGTTTTAAAACAAATCTCATTATTTTGTGTTTTATTATAGTTTAACTGGGTTGAGTCATACTCTTTAAACCCTTGTGATATGACTTGTGTGTGCAAACGGTAAACATCATGATTTCCAAAGATGTCCATTTCCATATTATGAAGTTTATAGAAACTGCTATGGTCTTGATAATCAATTTGTACCACACCTGGTCTTAGCGGCCCTTCAATGGCTTCCATACCTTCTGACTTCAAATAATCAATACTGATTTCAAAGGCTTCTTTTGGAAGCATGGAGCGATCAATACTTGATAAATCCATGTCCTCTAGATTGGTAATCATTGCAGATACATAGGCCTTATTAACCATGTGTTGTGATGCTAGGAAGCGATGATGCCCATCAGCAAGATAAAATTCTTTTAAAGGGCCTATGGAGCTTAGTAGTGCATCGGCATCTTGAGCACAGTATACATAAACTTCACCTTGATGAAATGTTTGTACCAGGGTTGCGGTATGATTTTCCACCAAAGCCTTAAAGTCTAAACGCTCTGCACTAATGAGTGATACTGGTGCTGCTTCAGCGTTATAGTGCTGATAATTTAATACCATCCCCTGTACTACATCTGGTATGACAAACTCATGTTTTTTAACATGGGCTCTAAGATCCACCAAAGCAATCAGTGCATAAACACCATCAATATGACTAATGTAGATGACATGCTCATGTTCTAAAAGCACATCTTCTTTCAATTTTACTTTAATGTCTTCACTTAAGAATGTGGTACGTTTGGGAAAATCAATATGATTGTTTTCAATCTGGACTAAGTTAACAAAATCAGATGGGTAGAGATCCTTTTGTGTATTCAGATATGCTTTTTTATAAGCCTTAAGCATGATGGCTTTCTATGAAGGTTCTTAGCCCTTCTACAAGCTCATCATTCTCAGAAGGTAACTTAACTGCAACACGTATCATTTGCCCATGGAACCCTTGTTTTGGGCTTAAGTCCTTAATTAGAATATCATGATGTTCTAACAGATGATGACATACATCAATGGATTGAATACCATCTTGCAATTGAATCATGATGTAGTTAGCTTGTGATGGATAAACACTAATATGATCCAGTGCTTGTAATTTTTCTAAATAATCTTGACGCACTGCATAGAATTGACCCATGCCCTTCTTAAAGGATTTCTTATACTTTCCTGCAATTTGCATGTAGTACTCTCCAAAGGAGTTGATATTCCAAATGGATACTTCCTTACGAATCTCTGCAATCAGTGCTTTATCACTGCTGACTAAGATTCCCAATCGCACTCCTGGTACTCCATGTGATTTTGAAATACTCTTAATAACAACCAGGTTAGGATATGCATCAACAATCTCATCTTGCATTAAACTTCCAATTTCATCATTATTCATAAAGTCAATGAATGACTCATCAAGCACCAACTGAATGCCCTCTTGTGCAGTCCATTTCAATACTTTAAGAACAGACTGATGATCTAAGTAATGACCACTTGGATTATCTGGATTAATCAGGATTAATTGCTTAATGTCAGTATCTGTAAAGTAGTTGATGATATCATCTGCTGAATACTGATAATCCACTAAACTTGAATCATAAACAACGCGATTCTCTTGTGCAACTCGGTTTGGATATTCTTCAAAAGTCGGTGCAATAAATCCTGTCTTTCCTTCAAACTTTTCAGCCAGTGCTTTAATCAGTTCTGATGCCCCATTTCCTACAATGATATGATCTGCATCAATGCCAAAGTATTTAGCAACCAGTGAATTATTCACATTCAAACCTGATGGATAATCTCTTAATAAACGTTCAAAGTTATAAATCATTTCATCCATTAAGTTTTGCTCAGGATAAAATGGATTCACAAGATAACAGAAATCTTTCATCCCCACATAACGCCAGTAACCACCAAATTTACGCATGAGAAGTTCAAACTTCTTAGCAGTAGTACTTGCAAATAATACCTCTGCAATCTCTAAATCATTCACATCATCCACTTCATACCACTCAATTCCTTCAATCACCAATCCTTTAAGAACGGTTTCATCAAGGTGTGCAATAACTTTAAGCACTTGCTCATAGTACTCATTATTCCCCATTGCCATACAGTATGCTTCTAAAAATGGTACATAGTGTTGATTGGAGAAGTTCTTTGAAAACTTATAGATATTGACTGTTTTGTAGTACTGATCTGCTTTACCATAGTCAAACTCATTCTTGGATACAAAACTCTTAATATCATCTTCTTTACTTAAGGTAACAACGGTCCCATCCATCCAAATCTCATGTTTTGCAACCACTGCTAAGTTATCATAATCCGATGCTAATACCTCATCCAATAAGTGTGGCTCAAATACTAAGTCTGATTCCATCAGTAAGGTATCTTCTTGCAGTAAGTAATCCTTCGCCATATATAAAGAATAAATATTATTGGTTGTATTATATACGTGGTTAGTCACATAAACCACTTCAGTTTTGATATTGAGTGATGTAATAAAATCTTTTAATACCTCACCTTTAAACCCTAGTACAATAATAATACGTGATAAATTCTTATCATCCAGTGCTCTTAATGATCGCTCGATCATTGTAACACCTTCTATTTCAACCATACACTTTGGAATTGACTCCGTCAGTTTTCCCAATCGTGTTCCATTTCCTGCTGCCAGTATCATCGCTTGCATAAAAGATACCCCCTTTGTCTTAAGTAGAGTATATCACAAAGTGTTCAATTATATACGCTATTTCATATAATTGAACACTTCACATAATTAGAGTGAAGAAAAACCTCAGCTTCGCCAAGGTTTCAGTTTATTATTTACGATTTACAAAGTCTTCATAAGACCCTAAGAAATCCGTAATGCTTCCATCTTCATTGATTGAAACAACACGATTAACAGTAGAATCTAATAATTGGTAGTCATGCGATGCCATCACAATCACCCCTGGAAATTTAATTAAAGCATTGTTCAGTGCTGTAATAGACTCCATATCCAAGTGGTTTGTAGGATCATCAAGCAGTAATGTATTTGTCCCTTGAATCATCATCTTAGACATCATACAACGTACTTTCTCCCCTCCTGATAATACTTTAAGTTGTTTTAAAGCATCATCTCCAGAGAAAATCATACGTCCTAAGAATCCACGTACAAAGGTTTCATCTTTCTCCGGTGAGAATTCCATTAACCAATCAACAATACGTGCATCACTTTCGAAATCTTCATCAAAGTTCTTATTGAAGTAACCATATTCTACAGATGCACCCCAGTGCACTTTTCCTGAACTTGGTGCTACTTTTTCAGCAATCAGATCAAAGAATAATGATTTCACTAACTCATCTTCACATACAATCGCAACTTTATCTTCATTGCTAAGTGTTAAACTCACATTTTTAAGCACTTCTTTACCTTGCAGTTCTAAAGTCACATCTTCCAGTGATAATACCGACTGTCCAATCGCTCGACTCGGTTTAAAGTCAATGAATGGATACTTACGGTTTGATGGTTTCATATCTTCAATGGTAATTTTAGCAAGTTGTTGTTTACGTGAAGTCGCTTGTTTAGACTTAGAAGCATTCGCACTAAAGCGCGCAATAAAGTCTTGCAACTCTTTAATCTTCTCTTCTTTTTTCTTATTGGAATCACTCATCTGACGTAAAATCAATTGACTTGATTCATACCAGAAGTCATAGTTTCCTACAAACAATTGAATCTTTTGGAAATCAATATCTGCAATGTGTGTACAGGTCTTGTTTAGGAATGCACGGTCATGTGATACTAGAATAACAGTAGCATCAATCTCAATTAAGAACTCTTCCAACCAGTGAATCGCATCGATATCAAGGTGGTTAGTCGGCTCATCCAGCAGTAAGATGTCTGGATTACCAAACAGCGCTTGTGCTAAAAGAATCTTCACTTTATCAGTAGGATTGACATCACTCATCTTCGCATCATGAACATCATGGCTCACTCCTAAACCGTTTAATAAAATAGCTGCATCACTTTCAGCATTCCATCCATCCATGTCTGCAAACATCTCTTCAAGCTCACCTGCTCGAATACCATCTGCATCGGTGAAATCTGTTTTTGCATAGATCTCATCTTTTTCTTTTTGAATCTTATACAGTTGATCATTACCCATGATGACCGTCTCTAATACTGAGAACTCATCGTATGCAAAATGATCCTGTTTTAGGAAAGACAGACGCTTTCCACTTTGAATGGAGATGTTTCCTGAAGTAGGATCCAACTCTCCTGATAATAACTTTAAAAATGTTGACTTACCAGCACCGTTGGCACCAATAACACCATAACAGTTACCTTGTGTAAAGCTGATGTTAACATCTTCAAACAGTGGCACCCCACTGAATAATAATGATAAATTATGTGTACTAATCATTGATAAAACTCCTTTATATAATATTTTCGAACCTGTACTATTGTATCATAAGTCCATCATTGAATGTAGCATTACACCAAGTCTTGCATTAAAAAAGCACAATTTATAAAATCGTGCTTTCTTTTCTTATTCTGCCCACTGGTATCCTTTTCCTCGAACTGAAGAAATAGAATAGATATTCATTTTGGTTCTGAGGTTTTTAATATGCACATCAACCTTACGAATCGTAGATTCATTATCGCTGAATGGCCATATGGTTTCTAGAATGTGCTCACGTGTCAGTAGTGTATTTTTCTGACTTAAAAACATTTCCAGCAAGCCAAACTCAATGGGAGTTAGACTGAATAAAACATCATCTTTAAAGACCTCTCGTGTTTTTAAATTCAGTACAATACCTTCTTTATAAGATATTAAAGTTTGCTCATCTTGAACTTTATTGTCTACATTCAAGAGCAATACTTGAATGAATTTCAAGAATGTTTGAGCATCCAAACTGGGCTCAATAAACTGATCCACCAATCCTTCAAGTTCACTTAAGTGCACCTCTTTAAAAAACGGTGTACAAATTACTAAAACTCTAATGTCGGGGTAGATGTTACGTGCCAGTTTAATCAGACGTCCCTGCAGTTCTGTATAGAACTCAGTATGAAGAATCAGTAAATCATGATGTTCAACAGCAAGTGCTTCAATACCTTCTAAAGTATCTTGATACCAATTAATATCATAATTAGTAGATTGAAGTGCTTCTTGCATGTTTTTAATATTTACTTTATTCTCATCGACTATAATAATTTTTTTCATTTCACCCTCCTGTTCTGGTGAAACGATCCAATATAAAAGGGAAAAGATCTGCTTCTTTTATAATGAACCGTTCCTCATTAATAAAAGTTCTCAAGCAAGCCACCTTCCCCCTGTGGTTAAACTTATTGTAAAACTTAATTCTATTATAACAGATATTACATAATCTGTCCGTTCATTTAACACACGATATTCATTAAGTCCACAATTGCTCATGAAACAATTAAATTTTAATCATAAAAATATATCTTTTTAAATGCCTGTGATTTTAGCCCTTTTGTGTACAAAATATACTGACATTAATTTCATGATTGTAACTAAATGCTTAATTTTCATTTAATTTAAATGCGGACATCATCAATTTAATGACATTTCATAGAAATAAATCAGATCTGTATTCCATCCATATCACTTATAGACTTCATTGCGTGTGCTGTGTTATAACTACATTATCACTATAAACTACAATTAAGTATTTTGTTCTCTTATTTTTTTTATATTTTATACAAAAAAGTAGTGGAACAAGAGTCTGTCAATTTTACTTGCTCCACTACGGTTCGATCCCGTCCTTGGGC
>DEPV01000094.1 GCA_002358955.1 Erysipelothrix sp. UBA3383
CTTTCTAAGAATATGCTGTAGTTGTAGTTTGTGATAAATAATGCTCTTGTTATAAAATATCATAATCGATATCGAAGTTACATTCAATAAAATAATAACTGAATCTTCCCATATTTTATTAATTTAAAATTTGATAGTTCAAATCGTAATGATAATTGATACATTGATTTCTATTGTGACTAGTTAGCCTAATTTCTTCGACTTTTAATAGTACTCTCTGTTTCAACAAAAAACACCACTGAACGTGGTGTTAAGGTTTGATATAGGCATAGCCCTTAGACTGTAATTCAATCAGTCGATAGACTCCTGCATCCACCGGTATAAAGTAGGGCTTTAAAGAATCCAATTCGATTGAAGATGACTTCAGTGAGTTTTTACACACTTCGATACGAACTCCTTCAATCTCACGTATGGTATCAGTAACTAGTGTTATCGCAGGTCCATTAATCAGTAAAACAATAGAACTGATATCATCATAAGGTTTTAAGTTCTTAATGTTACTAAGAACCATTTTAAACTTGTCGACCTCATTAAGATGAAAGACTACTTTCATTCTGCTTCCTTAACCAAGTACATTGTAAAGGTACCTTGATTGACCAGTTGTTCTTTATCATCATAGATGGATACATTCACAACACAGATTTTACCAGAGCGTGATATAGCATGAGCTTTTGCATGCAGTGTTCCTGATTGTACTGCAATCATATAATCAATGGTAGCATTCAATGTGACATAAACTGCACCATTACTCCATGAAGCAGCTCCTGCAACACTATCTGCTAAACTGAAGTAAAGTCCGCCATGAGTATACCCAAGTGGATTCATGGATTCTTCTCTAAGAATAACTTGTCCTTCAGCATAGTCTTTTTCGACTTTTAGAATTTCGATATTATTATGTTTGGTATAGCCATTGGTATTCAGATTCATATTATCTACCTCTTTCTTTATAACTGTGCAATTCGATCTTGAAGCTTATCTTTATAGTATAAAAGAGCTGGTGATCGCAATGCAAGTTTCTTCGATTTTAACACTTTTTTGTCCAAGAGCATATCATCATGCAACTCTGCAAGGCAGTCTTGTAGTGGAATGATGTAATCTTGGTTGGGATATTGCGCTAATATCGTACGAATGATCATATCAGCGTAAATGGTTCGATAATGGTTAAGAAGTCTTCGATCATACTGACAAATTGCCATAATAAATTCTTGATAAGCGTCAATTCCTGAGTGATAATCATCCTGAAACAATCTTACCTTCAATTCTTTCTTAGGATTTACATATACCATGCATGCATCAAAATATATAATATCTTGAGTATGAACTAAGACATCCAGTACAAACAATTGATCTTCAAATTCACGATAGGATTCATTGAATTGAATCTTATTGTTTTGAATCAAGTGTGTCTTAAATATTTTATTGCATAAGAAAAATCCAATTTCTTCTTGATTTCCAAGTTTACTAATAACATCAAATTGATCCATTTTATGAATGCCATTAAGATCACTAGGATGAAGATTACATATGATAACATCATGATTTGTTTTCTGTGTTGGTGCCATCATCATCTCAATCATGATGTCATGAAGAATGACATCATCCTCTAAGAATAGACAATACTCTCCCTTAATTACATCAAGTGCTGCATTGTATGCATGGGCACGTGTCCTCTCAGTATATTCTACAAATTGAACCCGTTGATCGTCACTGCATTCAACGATAAATTCCTTTTGTGCTTCAGTATGCATGATGATCAGTTCTATATTTTCATAGCTTTGTTCTAGTATTGAAGTAATGCTGTGATTGAATAATTCATTACCTTCATTATAAGGTATTACTATACTAACTAATTTCATAAGTGATTTCCTTTATTAATCTTGTTGCTTAAAGTAGACGAGCATCTCTTGGCTGAAACGTTCGCTTGAGAATTGGGATGGATCAACATTTGTATCTACAGATGTTTGAATTTGCTTCCACATCGCACTGATATCGCCCTGTTGTACAATTTCAATACCATCAACCTCTTTATTACCACCCGTATCATATGCTATGACACGTGTCCCACATGCCTTTGCTTCGATATTGGTCGTTGGATAATTATCCTCATAAGTAGGATTTAAGAAAGCGTGAGCCAGTGTGTAGTAGGCTGCAAGTTCTGTAGCATCACTGGTACGCGATACTCCAAGAATTGTAGGTGGTAATGCACTAATTTGTTTTTCAGAAAGTCCAATTAAAACAATTTGGTAATCATCGGATATCAACTTAGATAGTTCGATAAAATCATCCAACCCTTTTCGACGCTCCCAAATACTAGCAACACCCAACAGTACTTTCTTATCTTCGTATTGTTTTTCTAAGAATTCATTTTTTGTAGGTTTAAAGACATCTAAATTAATACCATTATATACAACATCACACGGATATTTTGCTAAATAGCTTGTTGCTAAAAGCTCTTTAAGCCAGATTGACGGTGTAATAAATTGTATGTTTGGCATGGTTCCAATAAAGTGTTTCTTCCAGTCTAAGTTTTTCTTTTGACGCTTAAACCCAAGCACTTCAGGATAATCTTGCGTTGAATTACAAATCTCACAACCTTCATTCCAGTGTTTACAGCCATTAAAATCAAAGTATGCACTGCTACCTGAAATTAACCACGCATCATGCAGGGTCCATATAATTTTAATATCTGTTGTTTTAAGATAGTCCATTAACATGGGTACATGACAGTAATAACCATGAATGTTATGAATGTTAATGACATCGGGTTGAAATGCTTCAATTTTTTTGATGAGTTTACGGGTGGCCGATTTAGAATGCAATCCATGCCTTCCTAATAATCGCGTCATTAAAATATGAGTGTACATCCCTAAGGTATCACTCATATTAAATGTATTATTATCATCTTTAGCATCATGACGGCCATAGACCATCAATACTTCATTACCCTCTTGTAATAAACCGTTGGCAAGATCACGTACGATTTTACCCGTACTTCCATAATCAACAACAGAGTTAATAAACATCACTTTCATTATTTTTTCCAAACGTTTCTATTTACATAATCAGTATAAGATAAAATAATTCGAAGTACT
>DEPV01000056.1 GCA_002358955.1 Erysipelothrix sp. UBA3383
AATTTAAGCATAATACGTATATAATTAGATATAGATACTCTTGTTAATTATGAGGTCTTAATTGAAGGAGCTGGAAAAGGATGAAGTATAGATGATGGAAAGACTAAAAAAGTACACTCTTGAATTATTATATTTTTTACTAAATTGGTACGTGATCATAATTGCATATTTTATATTAATAAGACAATCTTTGGGAATAAACTCGATCAATAGTGTATTAGATAAGATGCAGTGGGAATTGGCTCTGTACATCTACTTATTATTCCCGGCATTTTGTATTTTTTTAGCCTATCTGAGCAATCAATTAAGACTCAGAAGACAACTTGAGAAACGACCTACGGGTTTAAAAATAGTAATCGTTGCAACATTATTAGTTATTTTTGTAAATCTTCCTTATATTGAATACATTCATGCAAATCAAGATTACATTTGTCAAACGTGTTTTAAACCAACTCGGATCAGTTCTGATGAGATTGATAGAAATTCTAATTTTTACTGGTTAGGCACATCTCTTCTACTCTTTTTAGTTTCAGATTTTGTGATTCAAAACAAGCGTGAAATTAGAAGTGAATCTTCAGGTGATTAGATAACTGGTACTATAAACAACTTGCACAATAGCTGATGAGTTAATAAAAGCGCAATAATCCTATTTGATTAAATAAAAAAAACGCACGTTATGTGCGTTTTTAGTTGGTTGATGCATACGGTGCATTCCATAGATTATTGTCATGGAACCAATCGCGTAGATCTTTAATATCAAAAGGTTTTTCTTTATCGTATGAAAGGCTATCAATAATTGTATATGCGCCATCTTCACTGTTGGTTTCAACAATGACAAACGCTGGCAATGATTCTACTTGATATGTTTTTTTGATTCCAATTACCGACATTTTGTTATCGGTTAATTCAATCGGTTCAATATCAGGCAGTGCTCCTTCAAACTCTAAACCTAAGGGTATTAACAGGGATGTTGAGATGTATTGAGCATCTGAACTTCCATCATCGAGATAAAACACATGCTTTCCAGGAGATGTAGATAAATAGGCTCCTAGAGTTGCTGTTGTTAGTTGATTTTCAGCCTGTAAATTTACTGCGTAACGACCTTGATTGGAGTTGAAACGATTGTATATGAATACAAAGACTCCAACAAAGAGTACCACTACAGCAGTAATCATCATAATTTTTCTTTTCATAATGACTCCTTACCACCGCTATTCTAGCATGTGATGTTTTGAAATACAATTGCTTCACGGAAATTTCATAATTGAAGGCTTTTGGACCAATAAAGAAAGACTGTATTTCTAAGTGATTTTACGCTATAATAAGACAAGTTAGAAATGGGGGTAAGTGATGTTCCTCAAAAAGATAGAAATGCAAGGGTTTAAGTCCTTTGCTGATAAAGTCGTTATCAATTTTGAAGACGAAGTAACTGGTATTGTTGGTCCTAATGGTTGTGGTAAATCCAACATTAGTGATGCGATACGTTGGGTCCTTGGAGAACAATCATCTAAAAATATGCGTGGATCAAGTATGGTCGATGTTATTTTTAATGGAAGTGAAAACCGTAAGAAGGTTAACCTGGCCGAAGTTACACTAGTATTTAACAATGAGAACAAAGCATTAAATTCAGAATATGAAGAAGTTGAAGTAACCCGTCGTTTATACCGTGATACCCGTGAATCACAATACATGATTAATAAGGTATCATGCCGTCTAAAAGACATTCATGATTTGGTTTTAGATACAGGATTGGGAAGGGATTCACTCTCCATTATCTCACAAGGAACCATTTCAAACTTTGCAGAGGCTAAACCCATTGATCGTCGTTTGATCTTTGAAGAAGCGGCAGGGGTATCCAAATATAAAAAACGTAAGATTGAATCCATTAATAAATTAGAACGAACCAAAGAAAACATGGATCGTATGCAAGATATCGTGGATGAGATTACCAAACAAGTCAACTCCTTAAAACGTGCTGCTAAAAAAGCAGAGATTTATATTGAAAAACGTGATCTTTTAAAATCCATTGAAGTATCCGTATTAGTTAAGGATGTTACAGATCTTAATACGATGATGGAAGCAGCAAGTAAAGAGCTGTTCAAACTTGAAAGTGAATTAGCACTGCTTGAAACCAATGTGGGTGTTTATGATCATGAATTGGTCCAGAAGAAAGATGAAATCTTTAAGCTTGACCAAGATCTGTCTAAAGCACAAGAAAAGATGATGCAATTTATTTCTGAAATTGGACGTCTTGAAGCACAGAAGATTGAAGCGGATGAGAAACGTAAGTATGCACTTGAAGTTGGAGATAAGATTCAAAAGGCTAAGGAATTAAGAAGTATGTTAGCTGATGCTAAATTGGAATTTGATGATCGATTCAAACGTCATCAAGAACTTAAGGCTGATATTGAAATCTTATCGGAACAACAATTGGAAAAGAATCAAACATTGGCTGTAGCAAACTCTAAAGTGAGTGGTGCTTCAGCAAGTATGAACTCTCTTAAAAACCGTATTGATGTTATTAACCATCGTATTGCACGTCCCTTTGAAGGACAGCAAGGGGTTCAATCCATTATGGATAATAAGGCTTCATTACCTGGGATCCATGATGCCATTGGAAACCTATTTACACCGATGGAAAGTTATGAGACAGCAATGACAACTGCCTTAGCAGGAGCTGTTATGCATATTGTTACCAGTACTGGTGAAGATGCTGTTAATGCGATTAATTTCTTGAAGAAAAATAGATCGGGTCGAGCAACCTTTGTACCACTTACTATCAGTCGTAAACGCTGGGTGAGTGATGATGCAATGTTAATCTGTAACAATGCTAAAGGATTCTGTGGTGTTGGAGAAATGTTTGTTAGCAATGATGAACAATACGATGCACTAAGAAACTCACTGCTTGGTAATGTCTTGATTGTAGAAACCATTGAAGATGCTAATACACTGGCAAAACGTCTAAACCACTCTTATAAAATTGTTACCCTTGATGGGGATGTGATTCATACCGGTGGTGTGATGTCAGGTGGTCGATCACAACAAAACTCAAACTCCATGATGTCACTTCGTAAAGATAAGGCAGATTTAGAGTCAGAGTATGCAATTAAGCAAGATCAGCTAATTCATTTAGAAAATCAATTAGGAACCCTACAAACTGAAATCAGAGAGGTAGCAGATACCTTGATGAGTCGACGTTTAGCACTGGCGACCATTGAACCACTACTTGATGTGAAGCGTTCCAAGTATGAAAGCATTAAGGCTGAGTATGAGGCTCTGGACATTCAGGATGATCAAGATGAAGTGATGCCAGCTGACGATCTAGTATCTAAATTAAACCAAGCACTGATGAATCGTGATGAAATTACATCAAACATCAGCTTGATGCGTGAGAAACGCAATCAGTTGAGTCATGATGTGAAACGTCGTGAAGCATCATTTAGAGAAGATCGCAGTGAACTGAATGCTTTAACAAACAGCATTCACCAATTGAAATTAGAACAAGCCAAACAACAAACCCGTCGTGAGAATGGTTTAGAACGACTCAGTTCGGAATACCAAATGACTTATGATTATGCACTTGAAAACATCTATGATGAATCTGCAGCTCATAACCGTGCTGAAGTGATGCGTTTAAGAAGTGAGATTGCAAACCTGGGTAATGTTAACCTAGAGGCACCTGCTGAATATTTAGAGGCAAGTGAGCGTCATGAGTTCTTAACCAAACAATTGAATGATCTTTTCGCAGCACGTGATAAGTTACTGGCTGTGATTGAAGAGATGGATGCCATCATGGTAGTTCAATTCAAAGAGATGTTTGATAAGATTAACGCTGAATTGGGCGATGTGTTTGCAGCACTCTTTGGGGGTGGTAAAGCACGTCTGATTCTAGAGGATGAAGATGATTTACTGAATACAGGAATTGACATTGATGTTCAACCTCCTGGAAAATCAGTCCAAAACATTCGTTTATTCTCAGGGGGAGAGAAATCACTGATTGCTATATCAGTCTTATTCTCAATCCTTAGAGCTCGACTTGTCCCATTATGTATTTTTGATGAGGTCGAGGCGGCACTAGACCAAGCTAACGTTGAACGCTTGGCACATTATATTAAGAATTTCTCAGATGATACACAATTTATTCTGATTACTCACCGTCCAGGAACCATGGCACAGTGTGATGTATTGTATGGTGTAACCATGCCTACAAAGGGTGTATCCAATATGATTCGCGTCAAACTTTCAGAGGCAATCGCACTAAGGGAGGATGAATAGAATGGGATTATTTAAACGATTTCGAAAGAAAAAAGAAACTGATCAAGATCAAGCACTGTATCAAACAGGACTTGAAGCTACAAAACAAAGTTTTGGCTCTAAGTTAAAATCTCTGTTTACTGGGAAACCACAGTTTGATGATGCATGGTTTGATCATCTGCTTGCAGTTTTAATTCAGTCTGATGTTTCATTAAAATCATCACAAAAGATTATAAAAGCATTTCGTAAGCAAATTAAATCCAACATGGATCAAGATGAGGCTATTGAGCTACTGATTGAAATCATGTTTCAACAGTATGGTGAAAACCTACCCATCTATGAAACTCATGATGGCTTAAACGTATTTCTTGTAGTAGGGGTTAATGGAAGTGGTAAAACCACAACCTGTGCAAAACTTGCACACCACTACATCTCACAAGGTAAGAAAGTCTTACTGGTGGGTGGGGATACCTTCCGTGCAGCAGGAAGCTCTCAAATGGGGGCTTGGGCTGAAACGGTTGGAGCAGGATTTGTAGGTGGTAGTGAAAACCAAGATCCAGCATCCGTTTATGTTGATGCAGCACGTGTTGCAAAAGCAGAAGGCTATGATGTTATGATTTGTGATTCATCAGGACGTTTACAAAACAAAACAAACTTGATGAAAGAGCTTGAAAAAATGAAACGTGTTTTAGTACGTGAGGTCGATCATATTGATCATACCTACCTTGTCATTGATGGGAATACCGGACAAAACGGGTTATCACAAGCTAAAGGATTTACTGAAGTGACTGATGTGAACTCTTTAATTGTTACTAAACTTGATGGATCACCAAAAGGTGGGGTATTACTAAGCATTAAAGATGAGCTTGGCATTAAAGTAAGTTATATTGGTCTTGGTGAGTCACTGGATGACTTAAGACCTTTTGATATAGAGTCCTATCTAGGAAATCTGGTTGAAGGACTATGATTTTAGAGAAAGCACTTCATATCAATCAGTTGTTTGATGTTTACGGGGAACTGTTAACACCACGACAAAAAGAAGTATTTCAGTATTATTACCACGAAGATCTCTCTTATCAAGAGATTGCGGACCTATTGGGTATCTCTAAGGCTGCAATCTATGATAATATATCTAAGACATCAGTAATATTAGAGGATTATGAGGCGAAGCTTCATTTAGTAGCACTGATTGAAGAGCTGAGTGGGTTGAATGAGGATACCATTTCAGAGATATTAAAGAAACATACTCCAGGAGGACATTATGAGTAAAGTATTAGCAGTTAATGCGGGAAGTAGTTCCCTAAAATTCCAATTATTGGAAATGCCAGAGGCAACAGTATTAGCAGATGGAATCGTTGAACGTATTGGTTTAAACGATGGAATTTTTACAATCAAATACGATGGTAACAAAGATACCGTAACACTTGATATTCCAAACCATTCAGTTGCAGCTGAACTTGTACTAAATGGAATTAAAGAAAAAGGAATCTTAGCTGATTTATCAGATATCGTTGCAGCAGGACACCGTGTTGTTCACGGGGGAGAGTACTTCTCAGAAAGTACGCTTGTAACTGAAGATTCAATCGCTAAAGTTGAAGAGTTAGCAGATCTTGCACCACTTCATAACCCAGCAAACTTAATTGGATACCATGCTTTTAAAGAAGCATTACCAAATGCAACACACATCTTTGCATTTGATACAGCGTTCCACCAAACAATGACACCTGAAGTATTTACATATGCTCTACCATATGAGTACTATACAGACCTTAAAGTGCGTCGTTATGGAATGCACGGAATTTCTCATGAATTTGTTGCACACCGTGCAGCAGAATTAATGGGTAAAGAAGAACAATCAAACATCATTACACTACACTTAGGAAACGGTGCCTCAATCACTGCAGTTCAAGATGGAAAATGTGTTAATACATCAATGGGTATGACACCACTTGCTGGAGTTATGATGGGAACTCGTTCAGGTGATATTGACCCAGCGATTACAACATACTTAATGCGTAAATTAGATAAGACAGCTGAAGAAGTTGTTGATATCTTCAATAAGAAATCAGGAATGTTAGGAGTATCGGGAATTTCATCCGATGCACGTGACATTGAAGATGCTATTGCAGAAGGTAACGAGCGTGCAATTCTTACACGTGAAATCTATGCAGAACGCGTACGCCAAATTGTTGGTGGATATGCAATGCAATTAGGTAAGGTCGATGGAATCGTCTTTACTGCAGGTGTTGGAGAAAACGATACAGGAATCCGTGAAGCAATTCTTGAACTGCTACAAACAGGAATGGGAATTGAATTTGACCGTGAGTTAAACTCAAAAACACGTGGAAAAGAAGTAAAACTTTCAACTGAAGATTCAAAAGTTGATGTATGGGTTATTCCTACAAACGAAGAGCTTGTGATTGCATCTGATGCATTCAGAATCCATAATGCTCAATAGTCAATTTCTTGAATATGTAGAATCTTATGAGACCATTTGTATATTTCGTCATTACAACCCAGATGGGGATGCACTTGGCTCACAAGTAGGTTTAGCACGTTGGTTAAAACTGAATTATCCTGAAAAGAAAGTCTTAATGTTAGGGGAAGATGCTCATAACTTTAAGATTTATGAACCGATGGATAAAGTTGAGAACTTAGGAACATACTTAAGTATCATTCTTGATAGTGCGACTCAAGCACGCGTCGATGATCAACGATTTATTGCAGCGGATGCAATTATTAAAATTGATCACCACATCGAAGTGGATGAGTATGGTGATTTACAAATTGTGGATGTTACTAAAGGAAGTACCTGTGAAATTTTAGCAAATCTTTTATTATCATTTGAAAATAAGATGATGAATGCAAGTATTGCAAACACGATTTTATCAGGAATCCTAACGGACTCACAAAAATTCACCATTGAATCAACAACTGCTGATACACTGCGTACAGCAGCTCAACTGATGGATCATGGGGCCAATATTACGGAGTTGAATCAAGACTTGTTCTCACAACCCGTAGAGATTTGGAAACGTCGTCGTACTTTACAAAATGAAGTTGTCTTTAAAGATAACTTTGCGTATGCAATCATTGATCAAAGCAAACTTGATGAGATGGGACTTCTGGATCGTCAAGCTAAAATCTTTGTTAATATGATGGCTGGGATTGAAGAGTACAACATTTGGGCTATCTTTACTCAAGATGAGGAAGGTTACTTCAATGGATCACTTCGATCACGTACTCATACTATCAACGAACTTGCTGCCAAGTATAATGGTGGTGGGCATCGTTTAGCATGTGGTACCAATACTCTAACAAAAGAGATGATGTTTGATTTAATAGAAGAACTTGCTGAATTATCAAAACAATAAACTACTTAAACACACCTTCGGGTGTGTTTTTAAATGCTGAAACTTTTATGAATCCATTGTGCTGTAACATTATTGTAACAATGGCTGTGATATACTTTTTAAAATGAGGTGGAGTATGAGACTTTTAATTATTGAAGATAACCAAGGGTTGAATCAAGAAATGGTGATGGCTATGGAAGCAGCGGGGTATTCTGTTGATTTTTCATATACCGGAGAAGAAGGGGAAATCTTAGTGCTTGCTAATAGTTACGATGCGATTCTATTAGATTTGAATTTACCCGATCGCGATGGCATGGAGGTCTTATCCTTCATCCGTAATGAAGGTCTAAAAACACCCGTAATTATTATTTCAGGGCGAGATGAGTTGGAAGATCGTATTGAAGGATTGGATCAGGGGGCGGATGATTATCTTGTTAAACCTTTTGAATTAGCAGAACTTAAGGCGCGTGTTCATGCCTTAATCAGACGATCTTTTGGAAGGACACAAAGTATCATGGAACTGGGATCACTAAGCATTGATCCCTTAACACGGGATGTACAATGGAATCATGTAAGCATTCCTTTAACCGCAAAAGAGTTTGATATCATTGAATATCTAGGAATGAGTCATCCTCACATTGTGTCATCAGAAAAACTGGTAGAACATGTTTACGATGATAGTTTGGATCCTTTCTCATCCGTATTAAGAGTTCATATAGCACGATTACGCAAGAAATTAGTCGAGGGTAGTGGTACAGACTTGCTCATTACCCACCGAGGAAAGGGATATTCATTATGGGACGAAAACAATACAAACAAAAAATCCTAAAAGGAACTCTTCTTTATGCAATAACAGTGTTTTTACTACCCATCGTCATTATTTCTCTACTATTGATGCGTATCAATCAACAGGGTGTTAACCGTCTGTGGTATTCACTGTCGTATCAGGAAATCATGAGTGGGCAAGTGGGAACTTTATTGCCACAACGTGTATTCAGTAACAAAGACTTAATGAAGTATGAGATGACATCATTATTACCCATTGCGATACCATTACTCTTACTGGGATTAATGGTATTGCTAGTGTGTACGATTGTATTCTTTAAGTATCTGAAAGATCAACAAACAAAAGAATACCAAGACATTGCGGATAGCATTCGTTCCATGAATAATCCTAATTTGGATCAAGAGCATGATTTGGTTCAATCGTATCAAGTCATTCGTGAAAGTATTGATGCCAATTTAAATGATTATAAACAATTGCACTCTTATCTATCCCATGAACAAAAGAATAATTTAGCGCTATTAAAAGTGCAATCAGAACGTCAAGGTCAATATGATGTTGTCAAACAATTGGATGAATTGACGGATGGACTGAATGATATATTAACTTTGAGTGAGTCTTTTGATGATCAATCGCTATATAAAGTGGATGCGATTATGGTAGCAGCTGAGGTATGTGATCAATATCGTAAGATGTATCCGCAATTGATTTTCGATGGCCCTGAAGATCAACAATTTGAAATCCTTGCTAAAACACGATGGATCTACCGTGCGTTGTCCAATTTGATTGATAATGCTATCAAATACGGGCAAGATAAACCGGTTCGACTGAGTGTACGCGCTGAAAAAGGAAGTGTTATCTTTAAGGTCCAAGACTTAGGAATTGGTATTGATCCCTTACGTCTTGATGAAATCTTCCAGTTTCAATATCGAATTCATGCCCTAAAACAAGATGGTTTTGGAATTGGCTTATCACTGGTGACCCATGTGGCAGATTTGTGTGGTGGATTTATTGATGTTGACAGCAATGTAGGAGAAGGAACCACGTTCTATTTATCATTTCCTCAAGCGTAACATTAATGTAACAATGCTTTATGTATACTAGCTATTGTAAGGTGAAAGCCTGAAGGAGATCATAAAATGTATGTTTTAAAAGAATCGGTTAAAAATGTGTTTCGTAATAAAGGCCGTAATCTACTTCTTGGATTGATTGTTTTTGTTCTTATAGTTTCATCATCAATAGGAATCATCATTAACAGTACCAGCCAGGAGATCATTCAAGATTACAAGGCAAGTTTTGGCTCTAAAGTTTATATGGATGTAGACTTTGATAAATTGATGGCTGCTCAACCGGAGCAAAGTGGGAATACCTTTGCATTTCCAAAAGCAACTCCAATTAGCAATGAACAATACTTGGCGTTTGCAGAGTCAGACTACTTAAAGTCTTCGACCATTACTGCAGATGTGGGTGTCTTATTGCCAGAGGGGACAGCCATTGATGAGGATGATAATAATGGTGGAGGATTCAGTTCCTCAATAGAACCAGGATCTGAGCCTGTAGCATCACCTGTCGCTAAAATCATTGCTTATTCTGATTTGGAATCCATTGAAGAATTCAAATCAGGGGTTCGTAAGCTGGTTGATGGCGATGGAACTTTAAATAAAAATGAAGTCTTAATTGGTGAGGAACTTGCAACATTAAATAATTTAAAAGTTGGTGATGTTCTTAAAGTTCAAAGCCCACTTGAAGCAGATACTACACTGGAACTGATCATTTCTGGAATATTCCAAGATGGTACACCAGCTAAAGAAGAATTACCTCCAGGTTTTATGTCTTTTGGAGGATCGTATACAAACCGTCGTAATGAAATTATTACAGGACTTGAAACTGCACTGGATGGTTTTGATACAAAATCAATGGTTGTTAAGGCAGAATATGAACTGAATAGTCCTGATGATTTAGAAGCTTTTTCAAAAGAAGTTTATGAAAAAGGATTACCCGAAGAGTATGCAGTCCAAACAGATCAAGCGTCTTATCAAAGCATTGTAGGACCGGTTGAAGGATTGTCTGAAGTGACGATGTCATTTATTGTTGTTATTTTAGGATTGGGAACACTGATCTTATTATTTGTAACAACAATGACTACCCGTGAACGTAAATATGAAATTGGTGTTTTAAGAGCACTGGGTATGAAGAAACAAAAAGTTGCATTGATGCTATTGGGTGAGAGTCTTGTTATTGGTGTCATGGCACTGATACTAGCATTTGGAGTAAGTTCACTTGCAGCACAACCCGTATCGGATTATCTGATTGCAAATCATGTTCAAACTAAAACAGATGCCAATCAAGGAATGATGGGTGGAGGCGGATTTGTTTCAGGATCCATCAGTGGTGGAGCACCATCAGGTCCGGGTGCAAAAAAAGAAGTTGAACCCATTGAAGTTTCATTGAACAAAGAAGCTATTGTTCAAATTAGTGTTGTAGCACTGGCACTATCAGGCATCAGTGCAATGGTAGGTGTTATTTACATCAGTAAATACGAACCAATGCAAATCCTATCGGAAAGGAATTAATCATGTCACTTATTGAACTTAAAAATGCGAGTTATCAATATCGCGGTACACAAAAAAATGTTATTAAAAATATGAACTTAGAATTTGAAAAAGGAAAGTTGTATGTCATAATGGGGAAATCAGGAGCAGGTAAAAGTACACTCTTATCACTTTTATCCGGACTTGATTTACCAACAGAAGGGGATGTCCTTGTTGATGGTCGTTCGATGAAAGACTTGGATCGTGATCATTACCGTTCTCAAACGGTAGGAGTTATCTTTCAAGGGTATAACCTTTTAACAACTTCCAATGCGATTGAAAACATTGTTTTATCAATGAAAATTAATGGTGGTAAATATAAGAATTCTAAAGAGACTGCACTTGGATTACTTCAATCTGTAGGGATTGATGAGGATAGTGCCCATCGTAAGGTATTAAAATTATCAGGTGGAGAACAACAACGTGTTGGAATTGCACGCGCACTTGCTTATAATCCTGATATCATTATTGCAGATGAGCCTACAGGAAACTTAGATCATGAGACCAGTGGTCAGATTATGAGTATCCTTCAAAAATTAGCACATGAAGAAAACCGTTGTGTAATTGTAGTGACTCACTCCCGTGAGGTTTCCAATTATGCGGATGAATTATGGGGATTGAATAAAGGTAATTTAGTATTTGTTAAATAGTTAATGATCAATGCACTCTTCGGAGTGCATTTTTGTGTTTAATAGAGAATTGGAAGTTTTAACTTTATTAGACACAGAGCGTGGTATAATAATGTACGTAACGAAAAATATAAATAGATTAATAATTGATATGAGGGGTAAAGATGAAAATATTAGTAACGGGATCCAATGGGTTCGTAGGAAAAAACTTATGTGCAACATTGAAGTACAGTGATTATACAGTCGCTACATTTGATAAGAGTAACAGTATGGAAGAGTTGGAAGCAATGCTTCTTGAAGCAGATTTTATTGTTCACTTAGCAGGGTCTAACCGTCCTGTTAATCCAGAAGAGTTTTATTCTGTAAACCAAGACTTAACAGCAAACATGCTAAAGATTTTAGTAGCAAATGGTAAAAAGACACCAGTCATTTTATCCAGTTCCATTCAAGCAGCTTTAGATAATGACTATGGTAAAAGTAAATTAGCAGGTGAGCAAGTCTTGATTGATTATGCACAAGAAACAGGTGCAGAGGTTATGATTTATCGTTATCCAAATTTATTTGGAAAGTGGAGTCAACCAAACTACAATACGGTTGTTGCAACATGGTGTCATAATATTAGTCGAGATTTACCAATTACTGTTAATGATCCAAGTGTTGAACTTGAACTTGTCTATGTGGATGATGTGATTGCAGAAATCATGAAATCCATTGAAGGTAAGGGTAATCAAGTGAAGCCGTATTATCATGAAGTACCGGTATCTCATAAGGTAACACTGGGTGAGATTCATGAATTATTACAGAAGTTTAAAGCATCACGTCAAGACCTTTTTGTACCAAACATGGAACCAGGTTTTGAAACGAAACTATACAGTACATACTTATCATTTCTACCAACGGATCAGTTTTCATATCCATTAACAATGCATAAGGATGAGCGTGGTAGTTTTACAGAGTTTATTAAATCTAATGATCGTGGTCAAGTTAGCATTAATGTTTCTAGACCTGGAATCACTAAAGGAGAACA
>DEPV01000118.1 GCA_002358955.1 Erysipelothrix sp. UBA3383
TTGTATGTTTCTATGTATGTTGTATTTTGTTTTAAGGAATCCGAGTATAACTCGCCTCCTATTTTTAAATCATAGTTACGGTTTTGTACTGCAGCAACCAGGGCTTCAATGGTTTTGATTGGCACTGAACTTTCAGAGTAGACAGAGCGAATCCCATTATCAATAATGTCATCTGCAAGTCGTTTAATATCTTTAATCCCTGCTTCAGACTGAGAGTTAATTCCTTGAACCCCTTCAACTTTAACCCCATAAGCTTTACCAAAGTAGGTAAAGGCATCATGTGCTGTAACAAGTACACGTTGTTGTTTGGGAATTTGTTCTAAATTGGTGATGATGTAATCTTCTAGCTCATCCAGTTCTAATAGATAGATATTGAGATTAGCCTGATAGTAATCTTTTGATGATGCATCATAAGTACTTAACATCTGTGCAACATAGATCGCACTCTCACGCCATAATTCAACATCAAACCAAATGTGCGGATCATGGATCCCATCACCCTCTCCGATTAAACGTGTAGGATCAATACCATCTTCAAGTTTAATTAAGAAGGTTCCTTGATCTTTCAGTGAATCAAAGATATCAACTAATTTAGCCTCCAAATGAACACCATTATAAGCAACAATATCGGCATTATCGATGGCCATTACATCACTTGGTCGTGCTTTATAAGAGTGAGGGTCAACCCCTGCTTTCATCATTCCAGTAACATTCACTTTATCTTTCCCAATCTGTTCTACAAGATCATGAATCATTGTGGTAGTAGCTGTTACCTCAATTAAGTCTGATGTTTTCTGTGTACTGCATGCACCTAATAGAATAAGTGCCATCATTAGTGTGATGATTTTTTTCATACAAGCCCTCCAAGATACATTTCACTGGCTGCCTTATGGGAAACTGATAGTTTTCGTCCTTCAACCTCAATGATGACATTACCATCATAAGGCTCAAGATCCAGTACTAAGATCTCAGTATTTAAGGTTAGATTGATATGTTCTAAGTAAGCTAAGAGTTCTTTAGAATCTTGAACTTTGATAAATAGTCCCCGTTCCCCTTTTTTCATACTACTGAGTAAATGAAGATCATCCTGACCCCCATTGCCATAAATTACTGAACCATGCGGACAATACATGGGATAGTCTAAAAATTCATTCAGATGATCTGCAATCAGATCTGATGTTGTATGCTCTAATATTTCAGCATCCCCATGTACATCAGCCCAGTTCAATCCTAATTTCTCAACAAAGAACACTTCCCATAAGCGGTGTTTACGAATTAAGTTCTTTGCTTCTTCTTTTGAATGTTCTGATAATTTATAACCCAATTGTGGATCTTTACTTAAGTGTTTCAGTTCTACTAACTTCTTCATCATTTCAGATACTGAAGCTGGTGAAATATTAAATGTTTCTGCCAATTCTTTATTACTAATTTTTTCTTCTTTTTCATTACTTAAAAAAACGATCTTTAAGTAATCTTCTCGTGTTCCTGACATCATACGGCACTCCTTCTATAAAAGTTAGGCATCCCTAATAAATCCATTGTACATGATTCCCTTACGCTATACAAGTTTATTTACAGCATGTCAATAAGAAGTCATGAAAGACTTAGGAATACTTTGTTAGATAACTTGCAAGATACTTTTGATGACATTGTTTTATTTCTAGGCTATACTTACTTTTTATAGAAAGGGAGACAATCCATGAGTCAAGTGTTTAATTTTTCTGCCGGTCCGGCTGTGTTACCCAAGGCTGTGCTTTTAAAAGCACAAAAAGAAATGTTGAATTACAATAACAGCGGCATATCTGTTATGGAAATGAGTCATCGATCTGCAATGTATGAGGAAATATTACAAGCTGCAAAGCACAATCTAAAAACCTTAATGCAGATTCCTGATGACTACTCGATCTTATTTCTACAAGGAGGTGCAAGTCTGCAGTTTCATATGATTCCGCTCAACTTTGCACAGAATAAGTCGGTTGGCTATGTGGATACTGGTACTTGGTCCTTACGTGCAATTGAGGAAGCACGTAAAGTTAAGGATGCTGATGTACACGTTCTATCTTCCTCAAAGGATGCAAATTATGCATATATTCCAAAAGGATATGAAATAGCGGATAATTTAGCATACCTTCACCTAACTTCTAACAACACCTTAGAAGGAACTGCTTTTCCAAACTACCCAGATACAAAGGTCCCTTTAATATTGGATGCTTCATCCAATATTCTATCCTGTGATCTTGATGTTTCTAAGTTTGCACTCATCTATGCAGGTGCACAAAAAAACATCGGTCCTGCAGGGGTTACCGTTGTCATCATTAAGAATAGTTTTCAATCAGAGATTGAGAATCTTCCCAATATGCTCTCCTATGAGACCATGATAAAGAATGATTCCATGTTCAATACACCTCCTACCTATGGCATTTATATGGCTAATTTAGTCTTTGAATGGCTACTAGAACAAGGTGGTGTTGATGCAATCATTGCGCAAAACAAAGATAAGGCACAACGTCTTTATGACTATATCGATCAGAGTTCATTTTATAAGTGTCCTGTTAGTGGTGAAGATCGATCCATCAATAACATCCCTTTTAAAACCGATGATCCTAAATTGGATGATTTGTTTATAGAAGGTGCTACAAAAGCAAATCTTATTAATATTAAAGGTCACCGTTTAATCGGAGGCATGAGAGCAAGTCTTTACAACGCTTTTCCAAGTGAAGGTGTTGATGTACTAATTGAATATATGAAAGCATTTGAAAAGGAGCATCAATGAGCACAATAAAGGTTTATAACGAAATTGCAGATGAAGGTTTAAAGTTATTTAAGAAAAGAGGTTTCTCTTTAGAGGATTCAAGTACTTACGATGGTATGATTCTAAGAAGTGAAAATCTATTAGGACATGAGTTTCCAGATACTTTATTAGGGATTGCACGTGCTGGTGCAGGAACCAATAACATTCCAATTGATCGTTGTACTGAAGAGGGTATTGTTGTCTTTAATACTCCAGGTGCTAATGCCAATGCTGTTAAAGAGCTTATCTTGATGTCTTTACTGATGAGTGTACGTCCAGTCTTAAAAGCACGCGAGTGGTTATTAAACTTAGAGAGTGATACTCCTGAACTTGATGCTGAAAAGCACAAACGTCAGTTTGCTGGTTTGGAACTTGAAGGAAAAACTTTAGGTGTCATTGGACTTGGTGCCATTGGTTCCATGGTTGCAAACGATGCTTATCGTTTGGGTATGAACGTTATTGGATATGACCCATATGTTTCTGTTGAAACAGCATGGAATATCTCTCGACGTGTTAAACGTGCTGATGATCTTCAAGAAATCTTAGAGGAATGTGACTTCATTACCATTCATGTTCCACTCCTTGAACAAACCAAAAACCTAATTTCTGTTAAAGAACTTGAGTTAATGAAACCTACTGCAGTCATGTTAAACTTTGCACGTAAAGAACTTGTTGATATGGATGCTATGATCAATGCACTGGATGCTGATGAAATTGCTACCTATATTTGTGACTTTGCAGATAATCGTTTAATTCATCGTGATGATTGCATTGTACTGCCACATCTTGGTGCTTCAACCAAGGAAGCTGAAATTAACTGTGCAATCTCAGCGGCTAATACATTAACACGTTTCCTAAATACTGGTGAGGTTGTTAACTCAGTAAACTTTCCTAGAGTTGAAATGACCTTACGTTCACCAAGTCGTTTTACATTCATTCATGAAAACATTCCTAACATGTTAGGACAAATTTCAAAGGTTGCTTCAAATCATGACTTAAATATTGAAAACATGATCAATAAAAGCCGTGGCAACTATGCTTATACAATTCTAGATTTCCAAGAGATTTCTCAAGAACAACAAGAAGCTGTTATGAAAGATTTAAATGATATTAAACACATGATTAAAGTTCGACTAATCACAACAAAACCCGCTTAATAAGCGGGTTTTGTTAATTATTATACAAAGGTTAACAAAATATTTTAGTAAGGGTACATAGTTACTTCCTATAATGACCACTGCATGAGATGACCAAAACGGAATATATATTACTCTATAAACAAGTCGATGTTCTTAATGATTTTTACATTAATAGAAAGATCGGTCATAATATTTTAAGATTCCTGGTTTACCTATACCCCTCGAAAAACCGTTAGTCCAAATGTCTCTTCATAATACTTTAATTCTTTCTATTAGTTTATGATCGATATTCATACAAAAATAAGTACTATTCTGCTTATGCGCTTTGAAAACAATCTATTATTTTTATGCCCAATTTTCTATATAATTTCTAAATCGAACGAAAAAATATCTCCATTCTCGATTTCCTTGTCTGCTTTTTCCAGCTTCAATAAATATTCTATGTTATTAAACTTT
>DEPV01000120.1:0-5806 GCA_002358955.1 Erysipelothrix sp. UBA3383
TCACTTCCAACAGTATCATGCCACTCTTTTAAAGCCGCTTTTTCAATAACTTGTTGGTACAGTGTCTCATCGTAAGGACGGTTCATGATGATGTTGTTTTTAATGGAATCATTAAACATAAAGTGGCTTTGTCGAATGTAGGCACTGTTCTCAAAGAAGGAACGATGATCCAGATCTTTAATCTCTGATCCCGCAAAACTGACATTGCCTTCATAGCCTTTAAGATGCTGTGATAAGACATTCAGAAGCGTAGTCTTACCCGTTCCTGAAGGTCCATGAATCAACACTTTATCCCCTGCCTTAATCTCCAGGTCTAAGCCTTCTAAGATCTTTTTATCCCCATAAGAAAATGCTAAGTCTTTCAAGTTATAATCCATGTCTGTAGATGTAATCAAGACACCATCTTGTGTACTGGGTTTAAGATCTACCAGATCATAATATATATCAACAGATGATTTCAGACGGTTGATGAAGGATACCCCACCAATCATTCCCCATAACAGGGATGAGGCAAGGTTTAGGACTACAATAATATCACCTACTCCAATTTTATTTTGTAAAAGCAGTAAACTGATGATGAAATAGTTAGAAACACTGGCAACCGTTGATACAGTGTGACTGAGTAGTTCCTGGTTCTTATTCAACTTAAAGAAATCAGCTTTGACACTTTCTAGACTTTCAATTTCGTGATTGAAGCGATCTTGAAACAGCAGTTCTTTGGAATAGGATTTAACCGTTCTGAAGCCTGATACAAGGTTTCCTAAAACATTGTTAAAGACCTTGTTTTGACGGACTGTCTTCTCTTGTGCAGCACGTACTTTGGCCTCATAAAATCGTGAAATTAGGTAGAGTATAATACTGGTACCAAGACTGATGCATGCAATCGTTACAGAATATTGCAGCAGTAATAGAAAACTGATGCTTGCTGAAATAAGCATGAATCCAAGATTTAATACAGACAGGAAAAAATCACGTTCAAACAGATTTACATCCGATATCAATTGAGACTGATACGACTCGATATCTCTTGATGAGAAAGCCTCATAGTCTTGATTCATAATCTTTTGATAGGCTAAAGATCGTACCTCTTTTAAGGTATCTGCCATATAGCCAATACGTAAGAATCGCGATGTTAATTGCAGTAAGGTTGGCAGTAACATCAGCCCCATACTGATGATTAATATTCGAAGCATACCACCCAGTGAATCCACTTCTAAAACATTAAATGCATATCCCATACCATAGGTTAGTACAATATTAACAATGGCACTTAGAAATACCCCAATCGCATATAAGACCAATTTTGGTTTATTGCGTAATAACAATTCTTTTAATGTCATTCATAAACTCCTTTATTATCTTGATGCAAGCATATCAAGATATTCAACATTTAATATTCATTTGACCTAAGCTGTCATTTATCATCCCTAAGATGCATCCATACATCACTTAGATGAGCATTTCGAAACTCAATAGTAGCAAATCTTGTATCCCCATTCAATACAATGTGATCAGAAGAAGACGAAAAAAAACTTACTATCGCTAGTAAGTGTAATTTTTAATATGGTGACCCGTACGGGATTCGAACCCGTGAATGCATGCGTGAAAGGCATGTGAGTTAACCGTTTCTCCAACGGGCCTTATAAATGGCGCTTGATACAGGATTCGAACCTGTGACCCACTGGTTAACAGCCAGTTGCTCTACCTGCTGAGCTAATCAAGCACTTCTAATTGCTTACAAATTATACACTATTAGATTTGGTAATACAAGTGTTAATTTGAACTTTAGCAGAAATTCTACAAGTTAATGTAATCAGTATCAAACAATACAGTTTTCTTCAATTTAGTGAAGAGTTTTAATCCATCCAAACTGGATGAGTTGAAAATAAAATATGGTGACCCGTACGGGATTCGAACCCGTGAATGCATGCGTGAAAGGCATGTGAGTTAACCGTTTCTCCAACGGGCCTTATAATATGGCGCTTGATACAGGATTCGAACCTGTGACCCACTGGTTAACAGCCAGTTGCTCTACCTGCTGAGCTAATCAAGCACTTCTCTAAATTGCTTGTTAAATATACCATAAGTAAATTGATAGTGCAAGTAAAGTTTTCAGTTATTTGTGAAAAGCGACTAATATTGTCATAAAGCCTTTAGAATAAGGGAAAACCGGCTATTCAGCCGGTTCTTTTACTTCTTCATTGTCTTCTTCTTTGTCAGTTTCTTCTTTAACACTTGGCTTTGCAGCTTCATCGCGTTCTGCTTGGCGTCGCCATAATTCATCCACCCACTCTTGAGAATAAGGTGTTGTTACAAAGGTATAAGCGATATCACTCATGTCGGCATTTTTTGTACCCACTTGTAGAATGAAGTTCTCATCGCCCACTAAACCATTGTGTACAGCGATTTCAAGATCATAGCGTTCCAGTGTTCCATCATCATGGAAATACTCTGCAACGGGCAATTGATTAACAACGGCAGCATAGGCACTAGCATTAACTGCAGTGATGGTTTCCTTGCTAGCATCAGCTGAAGTTACAAGTGCAATACGAAGAGTTCCAGTAACTAATGTTGAAGATACACTTTCAATATGATCCAATTCAAGAAGGCTTGCTTCTAAAGTCTTAAGGTGTTCATCACTAATCACATTATCAAATTGTCCATCAAGGCGATTTCCAAGTACTGGCTTGTTAGCAGCTTTCAGGGCAACAATGCCTTCGTAAAGGAAATAAGATCCTGGAATTGCAAATACAAGCAAGCAAATGATGATTGCTTTAAAAGACCAATCTTTAGTTAATGAGTTTTTAGAACCTGTTTTTTTATTTTGTTTTTGTTTGGGTTTTGTAGTCATACAATACCTCCTTAATCCTTTTTATTGTAATGTATTTAATTGTGTTTCTCAAGCATACGCACTGCAATCTGGTTTGCAAGCTTTGGATTAACTTGTCCTTTTGATAGTTTCATGACTTGTCCAACCACAAATCCTAAGCTTTTCTTCAGACCGTTTTTGTAGTCTTCAATGGCTTGTGGGTTAGCATCAAGAACTTCTTGTACCCACCCTTCAATAACAGATTCATCACTGATTTGGACCATGCCTAAATCTTTGATGGTTTGAATCGGGTCTTTTCCTTGAATTAAGTGTTCAAAGACTTCTTTAGCCTGTTTGGATGAGATGTCACCCTTTGCAATAGCATTGATAAAGTCTGATAAGTAAGCTGTACTGATCCAATCTGCATAACTGCGATCACCTTTAAGATCCAGTTGTGTTTGGATGTCTTGAGTTAACCAGTTAACAATCAGTTTGTAGTTTGAATTGTTTTCAGCAACAAGTTCAAAGTAGTTTGCTAAATCGCGATCTCTTACCAGTACCATCGCATCATATTGTGATAGATCGTATTGTTTTGCAATACGCAGTCCCTTATCCAGTGGTAACTCTGCAATCTCTTGATTTAGAATGCTTTCTGGAATTTGGATGATCGGTAGATTAGGATCTCTAAAGTAACGATAGTCTACTAATGTTTCTTTAGTACGCATGGTAATGGTAGTTTGGCTTGCTTCATCAAAACGTTTGGTTTCTTGAACAATCACGCCACCTGCTTCAATCACTTCAGTTTGGTGTTTGATTTCATACTCAATTGATTTTTGAACGTTTGCAATGGAGTTTAAGTTTTTGATTTCTACTTTGGTTCCAAATGCTTCTTGTCCTACAGGACGAATTGAGATGTTCACATCACAGCGGTATGATCCCGCTGCCATTTTTCCATCGGATATTCCCAGTTGTACTACAACTTGACGTAAACCTTCAACATAAGCTGCTGCTTGTGCTCCGGTTCTGAAGTCTGCTTCAGTAACAACCTCAATTAAAGGTGTACCAGCACGGTTGAAATCGATTAGAGTCTTTCCGGTGTCGTGAGTTTGTTTTGCGGTATCTTCTTCCATGTGGAGTCTGTTGATGCGAATTGGCATCACTTCATTGTCCACCATGATATCAAAAGTACCATGACTTCCTAAAGGATAGAATTGTTGTGTAATTTGGTATCCTTTTGATAAGTCAGAGTAGTAATAGTTTTTACGGTCAAAACGAATTAGAGGATCTACGTCCATCTTTAAAGCTTTGGCTAAGTTAACACTTAAATCTACAGCTTTCTTATTCACTGATGGTAAAGTACCAGGATATGCTAAATCAATTTCATTGATGGTTGTATTTGCCTGTGCTCCATAAGAGTTTTCAGATCCTGAGAACATTTTTGATTGTGTATTTAGAGCACAATGGATTTCTATACCAATAACTGCTTCGTATTTCATGCTTGTACCTCTTTCTCAACACATGCTGCGATATCTAATAAATCTTTTTCTTTAAAGAATGGTGTTGTAATGTTTAATCCCAGTGGCATATTGTCATAGCTTCCAAAAGGAATGGTAATGCTTGGATGTCCTGAGAAGTTTTGTAATGCTAAGTGGTTTTCACCAATGGTATAAGCATCATCATTGCTGTATACATCGACATCATCGACTTTAGGAGCAATTTGTCCACTTGCCATAACAAATAAAGCATCGATGTCATCAAAGAGTGCTGTATAACTATCCACAAGAACACGTCTTACTTTCTTCGCCTTACCAAAGACTGTATCTAGATTATCTCCAGAACTAGCATAAGCCCCAATGATGTAGCGAATGCGAGCTTGTGATCCAATGCCTTGAGTACGTGAGTTAATCATGATCTCTTCCAGTGAATCACCATCCACTTGTTCACCAAAGCGAACACCATCCAGTGATGCGTGTGATGATAATGCTCCTACATTTGAAATGATGTTGTAAATTGGTAAGATTGAACGTAAGTATGTCATTGGCATTTCTTTTTCAACAACAATCGCACCTTGTGCTTCAAGTAAAGCTTTCATGTTCTCAATTGAAGATCCAACAACATCTTGATCCATAACACCATGAACGGATGTAAAGATACCAATGCGTTTTCCTTTTAATAATTCAAGAGTCGGTGTGTAATCTTCAACAGCTTCTGATGATGATTGTAGATCTAAGTCATCTCTTCCTGAAATCACTTGAAGACCTGTAGCAATGTCATTTACATTGGATGCAAATAATCCAACATGGTCTAAGCTTGCTGCAAACGGAATTACACCATAACGAGAGATGCGCCCAAATGTAGGTTTGAGTCCTACAATACCGCAGTATGCTGCAGGTTTACGAATGGAATCACCCGTGTCTGAACCAACACTTAAGCGAACTTGTCCACTTGCTACGAGTGCTGCACTACCACTTGATGAGCCACCTGTAATACGTGTTGTATCGTGTGGGTTAAGACTTGCTCCTGTATAAGCTTGACGTCCTGATCCACCCATTGCTAATTCATCCATTGCTGTTTTAGCAACAATGTTAGCTCCAGCATCGATCAGTTTATCCACAACTGTAGCATTGAACGTTGATTTATAGTTTTGTAATATTTTTGATGAGGCTGTCGTATAGGTATCTTTCATGTTGACATTGTCTTTAATGGCAACATCAAATCCTGCTAAGAGTCCTTCTTGTTTTGCTTCCATATTCACTTCAGAAACAATTGCATTGTATTTGTTATCCATTATACCAACACCTTCACAATCTCAATAAAGTCGCCTTCAACTTTAGGCGCATTGCTTAATGCAGCTTCATGATCCATCGTATGCGTCACTTCGTCCTCACGCAACCACGTTGTGATGGTATCAAAAGGCATGTCCATCATTTCTATGGCATCGGTATCAATCAGATCCAATTGCTCAATTTGTTTTAGAAACACCGCGGAAGCCACTTG
>DEPV01000120.1:5861-6191 GCA_002358955.1 Erysipelothrix sp. UBA3383
CTTCTTTTGTAAATTGCTTCATAATTCCTCCTAATTAAACTCTCTTACAATCGCATCACTGCCGGGCAATTTGCTGACGATGATACGGGTTGTACTAAAGACTTGTATTTTGGCATTGATGGGTAAGGTATGGGCTTCAAATAATTGCATTTGAGCCTTCATGGACTCTGCAAGTCCATGCAGTTCCATGTAGGTTTTAGCCCCCGTCTGAACTTCAAAGATAATCTGTTCAGCTCCCTTATTACCAACAAACACTTTTCCTATTATACCAATATTCTCATCCCCCATAAAGCCCCTGAGATTTCGTGAGAACTCTGAGAAGGTTGCATA
>DEPV01000058.1:0-6827 GCA_002358955.1 Erysipelothrix sp. UBA3383
ACTTCTGTACTACCGTAATCTTTTCCTGCAAGTCGTGAAGCGGGTTGTAAATCATCAACTAGAATGTAGTTATGCGCTTCATCATAAACACGCTCATCAAAACTAACACCCAATACTTGAAGTAGTACCAAGTCTGCTTTAGGTGTCCCGTCCTCATTAGGTACAGGTACATGTTGTAACAACTTCACTTCAAAACTAATCTCAGCCAGATCAACAGTCGGTGTACTAATGATCTTAGAATCTCTTAAAGGTATCCCAAGCAGATCAACTTCACTGACACCATAGTCTAAAGACTCATCGGAAGACTTATTAACCATATCTAGATTCATGATACTGGAGCTGTGAATAACCGCTTCTTTTTCACGCAGGATATTTCTTAGTGTATCTTTATTACCTGCTTTTTTCTGTACAAAGGAAATACTTAAGACATCCCTTGCTACAATATTAAAGTAACTAAAGGGTGCTAAATTGATTGAACCATCCTTATTCTTTGTACTTACCCATGCAATTGGTCGTGGAATGATTGATCCCGTCAATATTTTACGTTTATCCTTATTACTTATCTCATTAAAATCTTTAAATATTATCTTTTTACGCTCTTCCATATTACCTACCTCCTTACTCTGTTATACCATTCTATTTTATTTTGAAAACACACTTAGGACAAGGTATATGCTTATTTGTCTTAAGGATGATTGCTATTGAAATAAGACTCGCTTATACTTATAGAAGTGAAAAGAGATGTGATACAACGTGGAAAAAGAAACTAAAAAATTCGGTCTTTTTACCAGTATTTCAATGATCGGTGGAATCGTCATTGGCTCTGGTATCTTCTTTAAGACTGATGACATTCTCGTTGCAACAGGGGGATCTGTTTATCTTGGTGTACTGTTGTGGATTATAGGTGCTGGCGGCATCATTTTTGGTGGTTTAAGTGTTAGTGAATATGCTAAACAAAGTGGTGCTGCAGGTGGTTTAATTACATATTGTGAAATGGCTTGGGGTAAAACCTGGGGCTTTTTAGCAGGCTGGTTTCAAATTATATTTTATTTCCCTGCCATCATTGCAATATTATCGTGGATCGGGTCTATTTATTTAGGCTTACTCTTTGGCATTGATAATCCATTAGACGCCCGTATTTGGATCACAAGTTTACTGATCATTGTTTTCTTCTTTGTTTTAAATATTGTTCAAACAATGCTTGCTTCAAAGATTCAAAACCTTGGTTTAGTTGTAAAAATGGCAGCCTTAATTATTTTATCAATTATTGGAATTACAATGGGGAGTCCTTCAAACTTTACAATAGCCCCTGTAAAACCGGGTACCAGTAACTTATTTGCAGGACTGATAGCATGTGCCTTCTCATTTGACGGCTGGTTTGTAGCACCATCCATTGCTCATGAGTTAAAAAATCCAACACGCGATTTACCACGTGCCCTGGTCATTGCACCAATTTTAATCCTATTTGTATACCTGAGTTACTTCATTGGTATCAACATGATGTTAGGACCTGAAATGGTCATGCAACTGGGAGACGGTAGTGTAGGGTACATCGTTAACCAACTCTTTGGTTCAGTAGGAACTAACATTGTCTATGTTCTTGTTATTATATCAGTACTTGCTGCAGTTAACGGACTTGTACTTGGCTATCTACGCATGCCTTATGCACTTGCTATCAGGGATGAATTTCCTAAGAGTGAGTGGTTTAAGAAACTGCATCCAAAGTATGACATTTCTCTAGGTTCAGCAGGATTAGGATTTATTCTAGTTATCTTGTGGATGAGTCTTCACGCTTTAAGTCAGTATGAAATACAAGTACTTGGTTTAAAGTTTGCAGGCCTTCAAATCGATAACATGCCAATTGTTCTTACATACTTTTTCTTTGTTAGTTTGTATGTGTATCTGATACCAAAACACATTAAGGATAAGAAATGGCTGAAGTTAATTCCACCTGTATTAGGGACACTGGGTGCATGCCTTGTCATCTATGGTGGTATGTCTCAAGAGAATGCTCTCATCTATTTCTTTATATCATTCATAGCGATTGCTATTGGAGCGATTATTAAACCTAAAACAACGACACAATCGTAAATGATCGTGTCGTTGTTTTTTATTATAATGATAAGAAGTCTTCAGCTTCTACAATGAGTTTTAAAGTACCCTCTAGTGTTGGTGATTCTGCAAAGATTCTTAATAGTGGTTCTGTTCCTGAGAAACGCATGGAGATCCATGAACCATCTGTAAAGTAAGCTTTATAACCATCCATATAACTGATATGATCCAACTCTTTTGTATAGCTTGGTGTCTCTTTCTTAGTAAAGAGTGTATCTAATATTTCATCTTTCTTATCCTGTGAGAAACTGTATGAGCGTTCTTCATTATAAAGACTTCCATACTCTTCATACAATTCATTAACAAGTTGCCCAATCTTCTTACCTGTTACACTCACCATTTCAACTAGTAACATTGCTGCAAAGATTCCATCTTTACCTTTAATGTGTCCTGAGATTGTTAAACCACCACTGGACTCACCACCGATAATTGCATTGTGTTTGTCCATGTTTTCAGTAATGTGTTTAAACCCTACTGGAGTTTCGATTGCATATTGTCCGTGTTTCTCAGCAATACGATCTAAGAGGTGCGTTGTGGATAAGTTACGTACTGCAGGTCCACTCCATCCTTTTTCAACCAATAAGTATTCATAGATTAGTGCTAGTAATAAGTTTGGATGAATAAAACGCCCATTCTCATCAATGATACCAATACGGTCAGCATCACCATCCGTAGCAATACCCATATCATAGTGTTCTTCTTGAACTAAGGTACTCAGTTTTTGCAGTGTTGAGGATTCTGGTGAAGGCAGTTTTCCTCCAAATAAAGTATCATGTCGATCATTAATAATATCCACATCACAACGTGTTGTATTTAATAGGATAGAAAGTGATGTTTTAGAAACTCCATACATTGTATCAACAACAACTTTAAGTCCTGCGTTTTTAATTGCATCAACATCAACAAAATCTAAAATTGCATCCAAGTATTTATTTTGTGGATTAATCATTTGAATCAAGCCTTGATCTAATGCTACATCAAAATCCATAACCTTCACATTAACACCTGCATCAATATTTCTTTGAAGTGCTTCTGTTGTTACCTCAGTTGCATCACGTCCACCTTTAGTAAATACCTTAACTCCATTGTAAATAGCAGGGTTATGACTTGCTGTAACTGCCAAACCATAATCAAGATCCATATCTGCTACCGTATGCATAATTAGTGGTGTTGGTGCTGCTTTATCCAGTAGATAAACAGTAACATCATTAGCTGCAAAGACCTCTGCAAGCCAGTGCGATGCTAAGTCTGATAGAAAGCGACGATCATACCCAATAACAATCTCCTTACGATCAAGTTCCTGAACGACAGCTTGTGCTAATATTTGAACATTACGTTTAGTAAACCCTTCAGCGATAATTGCTCGCCAACCCCCTGTACCAAATGAAACCATAAGTCCTCCTTATATAAACCCCTATTTGATATTTCATTATAGCTTAAGTATCTATAATTATCGGGTGTTATGATTAAAATAACAAGATAGTTCTAGTTTAACTTAAGATACTTATGTTTACTCACCACTGTGTATCAATATTTAAAGCCTTGATTATGGTACAATATAACAAGAAATGAGGCGCTTATGCTATTTAAAGAATTAGAACTTAATCAAAACATATTAAAGGCCATCGAAGATGTTGGCTATACATCAACAACAGAAATCCAAACTCAAGCCATCCCAGTTATTATGAAGGGTCGCGATGTGATTGGTATTGCTCAAACAGGAACGGGTAAAACAGCTGCTTTTGTCCTACCGGTATTGAATCAATTCGTACAGGATAAAACAGCGGGCAACGGACAATTAAAGTGTCTGATCTTAGCTCCTACACGAGAGTTAGCAAACCAAATTCATGATAACATTGTCGAGTACACTAAGTACATGAATGTGAAGTCCACCGTAATCTTTGGTGGTGTTAAACAGGGTCGTCAAGTCGAAGCCATCAAACAGGGAATTGATATCCTTGTTGCTACACCCGGTCGCTTGGATGACTTAATGAAACAACGTCACGTTAGCTTACGCCATGTTAACGTCTTAGTACTTGATGAGGCAGACCGCATGCTAGATATGGGATTCATACACGATGTAGAACAAATCGTGAAACGCATCCCCAACAAACGTCAAACACTATTATTTACTGCAACCTTCCCTAAGAGCATTGAGAATGTTGCCAACCGCTACTTACACAAACCTGTAACAGTATCTGTTACACCAGTATCATCAACAACAGAAACTGTAGAACAATCCATCTATTATTTAGACCGTGTTAACAAGGTGAATCTCTTAGTTGATATCATCAAGAGTAGACCCGGTGACTCGGTTCTAGTATTCTGTCGTACCAAACACAATGTAGACCGTGTTGTAAAACATTTAAAACGCATGGGGGTTACTGCTGAAGGTTTACACAGTAACAAATCACAGAATGCACGAGAGCGTGCTTTAAACCAACTGATGGACTATAAAATTCAAGTTTTAGTCGCTACAGACATTGCAGCACGAGGCATCGACATCCATGAACTGGGCCTTGTCATCAACTTTGAAATGCCAGACACACCTGAAGCCTACGTTCACCGTATTGGCCGTACAGGACGCGCTAAAGCAGCAGGTGAAGCCATTTCCTTTGTAGACTTCTCAGAACAAGATATGGTACGCCGTATTGAACGTGTTACCAAACAAAGCATACCTGTTATCAAAGACCATCCTTATCCTTTAGTGGATACAACCATCCGCAAACCTAAAGGGGGGCAAGGTGGTAACAGACAACAAGGCAATAAGGGCAAAGGTCAACACAATACCAAACCCCGCCAAGAACGTAAGAACTACAGCCACCACAAACCTAAGACAATTCAAGTGGGACTGGATGGCCAAGAAAGAAAACCAAGACGAAAGAAAATATTCTATAAGAATAAGTAGGTGAACCATGGAAGAATACAGTATCGGTACAAATATTAAAAACCTTCGTGTTAAGCATGATATGACACATGAAGAACTCGCTTCAAAACTCAACATTCCTGTTAATGTTTTAGAGGATTGGGAAATTGATTATGGGGGTCCCAATGGTGATCAAATGATGCATCTTGTGGACATCTTTAATGTTAGTTATAACCAGTTAGCAGGCCGTGTTAACAAGACGGTATGGAGTACTGCAGATATCTTAACCATGCTTCCTTTAGCACTGGGTATCTTCATGTTTTTCCAACCCTTATTATTGGATGGAACAACACCTGTTGTGAAGTATTCTATTTTAAACATCATTGTCAACTTCTGGGGACATCCATCTCCAGGTACAGTTGTCCTTCTACTTTCTATATTAAGTAGTTTTGGATTCACTTTCTTATTAGTCATGATGTTTCTAACACGTCAAAACCCAAAACAATATCAGTACTTTGGTAATGCGTCTGTATTACTGATCAGTGTTTTATTAGCAGTGATTACAGTGGGACTGGGAGGTCTTATCATCATGAACTATACAGCAAGTATTCAAACCTATTTATTCATGCTATGTGGAAGTTTACCAACAGTCTTCTACTTACGATTTAAAAACGCCTAGACACCTAGGCTTTCTTTTTGCGCTAAAGTAGTATTTAAGCATTAATTTTGTTATTCTAGAGTCAAGAAAAGGCAGGTATATTATGAAACAAATTATCATCATTGGAGGAGGACCATCAGGTATGATGGCAGCCATCTCCAGTAAAGAACACCACCCAGAAGCCCATGTTATATTAATGGATCGCAATAAGCGTCTGGGTACTAAATTAAGATTATCAGGAGGGGGCCGCTGTAATGTTACAGCCGATGTATCCATTCAGGAAGTTATTGCCCATGTTCCTAAGAACGGTAAGTTTTTATACTCTGCCTTAAATCAATTTAATCCGCAAGACATCATGAAGTTCTTTCCTGAAAACGGAACGGAACTAAAGATTGAAGATCATCATCGTGTCTTTCCTGCAAGTAACAAGAGTCATGACATTGCAGCAGCACTCATTCGTAAACTTGAAGCACTGGGTGTAGAGATCATTCAGGAGTGTGATGTGACTGAAATTAATCCTACTTCAAAAAAAGTATTCAGCAACCATGGCACTTACAATTACGACCACTTAATCCTTGCTACAGGAGGCCGCACACTGCCTGGAACTGGAAGTGATGGTACAGGTTATAAACTCTCAGAATCACTGGGACACAGCATTACAGAGCTTGTTCCTGCTGAAGTACCACTGGTATCTAATGATACTGTGATCCAGGAGAAATCACTCCAAGGATTATCTTTCCATGACATTGAAATTACAGTCTATGAGAAAGGTAAAGCTAAGATTACTTTAATGCATGACTTACTCTTTGCCCACTTTGGAATCAGTGGTCCAGCAGCTCTTAGAGCCAGCTTCTATGTCATGGACCTTCTTAAGAAGTATGACACGGTCGATGTCAGCATTGACTTTCTACCAGGTAAAAACCAACAAGAGATTCAAGACTTAATTGCTGCAATGTCACTGGATGAAGTCCTATCAAGCTTTGATATTCCAAAACGATTGGTTACATACATCAGAACTCAAGTATCATCAGATGCTGAACTGATTCAACAACTCAAGAAATTCATGGTATCCGTCTATACAACACGAGGCTTTGCTCATGCCTTTGTTACCAATGGTGGTGTTAACCTCAAAGAAATTGATCCTAAGACTATGAAGTCTAAATTATTACCACATGTTTCATTTGCAGGTGA
>DEPV01000058.1:6930-14076 GCA_002358955.1 Erysipelothrix sp. UBA3383
AAGTATGCACTGAGCGATTATTGACATACCCAAAGACCTTCTTTCAGAATTTACTGAAAAAGAAGGTTTTTTTTTCTGTAAAACTATGTTTAATAATGTGTTTTCATGTTCAAAAGTGATACAATTTAGGAAAGAGAAAGATGGTGTTATTATGGTTAATTGGTGGTTATTGATAGGTATCTTAATCATTGTCGTGGGATTTGGTCTAAAGATCGATTCCATTGCAGTTGTTATTGTTGCCGCTATTGTTACAGCTTTAATTGGGGGCATAGGGTTTAAAGAGATATTGAGTACCTTAGGAAATCGCTTTGTTGCAAACCGTGGTATGAGTATATTCATTTTAACACTCCCTATAGTAGGAATTAGTGAACGCTTTGGATTGAAAGAATCCAGTGTTAAACTGATTCAAAAGGTAAGCAGTCTTACTGCAGGACGTGTGGTTTGGTTATACCAAGTCGTTCGTCAAACTGCATCTGCATTATCACTTCGTCTAGGAGGACATCCACAATTTGTCCGTCCTTTAATTCATCCAATGGCTGAAGGGGCTGCAATTGCTAAAAAAGGTGCACCCTTAAGTGAGGATGAAACTGAACTTGTCAAAGGAGCAGCAGCTGCTAGTGATAACTATGCAAACTTCTTTGGACAACAAGTCTTCCCTGCAGCATCTGGTGTTGCACTGATTGTTGGTACGATGGTCGAAGCAGGCTATGATGTGACAAACGTTCAAATTGGACTCTGGTCACTTCCTGTATTCTTTATCGCTATCGTATTTGGTTATATCCAATCTGTTTGGTTAGATCGTAAGATTGGAGGTAAGAAATAATGAACGCATGGAAATTATTCTTAGAAATGTGGTATGTCTTTATTGGTTTCTTACTTTTAGCATCTGCAATTGATGGGTATCGCGCTGTTGAGGACAACCGTAAATATGGTGTCTTTGCTTTCTGGGCAATTCTAGCGATCCTATTTGCATTTGGACCCATGATTCCCGATGAAATTAACGGGGTTCTTGTGATTGCGATGGGGATTTTATCTGCAATGAAACTTGTAAACTTAGGGGATATCAAACAGGTATCCGATAAGTTTAAAATGGATCAATCCAATAAACTGGGCTCATGGATCTTCATTCCATCCCTAGTGATTGCATTTGGTGCATTCGTATTTGCTTCACTGCTTCCAAAAATTGGAGGCTCAGCACTATCAGCTTCAGACTTTGGTTATGTAGCGATTGGTATATCTGCAGTCATGGGACTTGTAGTTCTAATTGCAATTACCAAATCACCAACTAAGTATGTTGTCGAAGATGGCTCACGCTTAATTCGTACAATGGGATCATTCTTGATCTTGCCACAGTTATTAGGTGCACTTGGTGCAATCTTTACGGCAGCAGGATTAGGTGATGTTGTTGCTCAAATCGTAGGTTCTATGATTCCTGATGGCAACGTATTCTTAGGTGTGGTTGCTTATGTTGTAGGTATGGCTTTATTTACAATGATCATGGGGAATGGTTTTGCAGCCTTTACTGTTATAACAGTGGGTGTTGGGATTCCATTTGTTATTGCACAAGGTGCAAACCCTGTTATTGCCAGTGCACTTGCAATGACTGCAGGATTCTGTGGAACACTGCTAACGCCAATGGCGGCAAACTTCAACATTGTCTCGGCCACCTTGCTTGAGACTAAGAGTGAATATACAGTTATTAAATATCAGGCTCCGATGGCAATTGCAATGTTGATTGTTCACATCTTCCTGATGTATTTCTTAGCGTTTTAGAAAGAGGTAATAGAAATGAAAAAAATATTAATTACTGGATTTGATCCATTTGGTGGAGAATCCATGAACCCAGCTTATGAAGCTGTTAAACTTGTACCCGACACAATTAAAGGTGTTGAAATTATTAAACTTGAAGTACCAACAGTATTTGGTAAATCCATTGAAGTCTTAGATGCTAAAATGGCAGAAGTGAATGCGGATGTCGTTATCAACGTTGGACAAGCAGGAAACCGTTTTGGTATTACTCCAGAGCGTGTTGCTATCAACGAAGATGATGCACGTATTCCTGACAATGAAGGAAACCAACCGATTGACACTGAAATCGTTACAGGTGGTAAGAGTGCATACTTTAGTACACTTCCAATTAAAGCAATGGTGGAAAACATCAAAGCAAAAGGCATTCCAGCATCTGTATCCAATACAGCAGGAACCTTTGTATGCAACCACTTAATGTATGGACTATTGAATCTTATCGAAGAGAAATATCCAAATACAAAAGGTGGATTCATTCATGTTCCATTTGCTACAGAGCAAGTACTTGATAAACCAACAAGTCCTTCTTTAACAATTGAACAAATTGCTTTAGGACTTGAAGCTGCAATTGAAGCAGTGATTGATAATCCTGAAGACATTAAAACTGTTGGTGGAGAAATCTCTTAATCAAACAAAAAAATCTGGATAAAAACCAGTTTTTTTTTACGCTTATGCTCTAATGATGAATATTACTGTTATACTAAAACAAAAGTAATCGGAGGTAAGGTATGAAGATAATGATAGTTGAGGATGATCGTACGATTCATTTTGGTCTAAAACAACACTTACTAAAAAGTGATAAGGAAGTGGTGTCTGCATATACCGTCTCTGAAGCAGTACAAAAGATCAGTGACGATATTGATTTGTATATCTTAGATGTTACCTTGCCTGATGGAACAGGACTTGATCTTGTTAAAATCATCAGACAAAACAGTGATACACCTGTCATCTTTTTAAGTGCACATGACGATGATCAAACCATTAACTCAGGATTTGATTTAGGTGGGGATGATTACATTACCAAACCCTTCAAAACTAGTGACCTTGACAATCGCATCCGTTCAATTCAAAGACGCTCTCCAATTATTAAAGTGGGTGCCTTAAATATTGATACCAAGCGTGCAAAGGTTAAAGTATTGAATGAAGAGATTACACTCTCTGTTACGGAGTATCAATTACTCTTAGAATTAGTGAGACAAAGTCCCAACACCATCTCCAAACAAGAATTGATAGAAAAGGTGTGGAAAGAAGCACCTGATAATACACTATCCGTTAATATTAGGAGACTAAGAAACAAATTAGGAGAAGGTGTCACTATTAGCAGTGTCTCAAATGAAGGGTATAAGATATCATGATTAACATCTTAGAGAAAAAAGAGACGAAAGGTCTGATCATTAAAATTTTTGTTTCTGTAATACTATCCTTTGTAGTAGGTTATTATACTAATTGGTTATTAGGTCTAGTATTGATAGTCTTACTCATAATCATCATTATTTCTCGTATCGAAAAACAAAGAGAAGAAGAAATCAAAAATTTAACGATGTATCTTAAACGCTTAAACCATAATGACTACTCTTATGATCTGATTGATTTTAACGAAGGCGATTTATCCTTATTAAAGTCTGAGATGCATAAGACGATGTATCTTTTAAAACATCATAATGAAGAAATGAATCGACAAAAAGAATTTATCTACACATCGCTATCTGATATATCCCATCAACTTAAAACACCCATCACAGGATTACAGTTGATGCTTGATCTCTTAGAAGATGATCTTGAACCCAAAGAACATATGGTATTACAAACAGAACGCCTTCAATCCCTGGTCGAAGGTCTTTTAAAACACATTCAACTTGAAGCAAAAAGCATTCCCATGAAAACTGAAACCATATCATCACAAGAATTAATTTCAAAGTTAATCACTATGGTTCATACTGATTTAACAATCAACACTGAAGTTGAAGACTTCAATTTCAAAGTCGATATAAAATGGACTTTAGAAGCTTTATTCAATGTACTGAATAATAAACTAAGTTTTGCTAATAAGATAATCAGCATTAAAGCTTACAGTAACAAACTCTATTACATCATTGAAATTAGTGATGATGGCGAAGCCATTGAAGCAAAAGACCGTAATCATCTTTTTGAACGCTTCTATAAAGGTACCAACAGCACATCAAACTCCGTAGGTATTGGTTTGGCTATTTCCCAGGAAATCATGAACCTACAAAATGGTCGTATCCGAATCGAAGATACTAATACATTTCAATTCTTATTTACTAAAGAATAATCATGATTAACCCATATGACAAGACTGTCACTTTATAGACATTATGATTCTATATACTTGAGTTAAGAGGTACAGGAGGAATATTATGTCTATATTAAAAGTACACAATGTAAGTAAAATATACGGTAAAGGGGATACCGAAGTTAGGGCTTTGGATGATGTCTCATTTTCTGTAGAAAGTGGTGACTTTGTCGCTATAGTAGGACCTAGTGGAAGTGGTAAATCAACACTGCTTCACATTCTAGGATGTGTTGATAATGCTACAAGTGGGGAAGTCTTCATCGATGGTGTTAATGTTGCATCTTTAAAAGAAGAACAACAAACCATCTTCAGAAGACGTCACATTGGTCTTATCTATCAGTTCTACAACTTAATACCTATCTTGAATGTTAAAGAGAACATTCAGATTCCGGTTCAACTTGATAATGGGTCTGTGGATGAAATGTATTACCATGAGTTACTAGAAACTTTAGAACTGAAAGAACGTGAGAATCACCTTCCTAAACAATTATCCGGAGGACAACAACAACGTGTTTCGATTGGTCGTGCATTAATGAATCGTCCATCCATCATTCTAGCCGATGAGCCAACAGGTAACCTAGATCAAAAGAATTCTCGTCATATCATTGAATTACTCAAGCGTATGAATCAAGACTACGGTCAAACCGTCCTGATGATCACACACGATGAAGACATCGCATTACAAGCAAATCGTATCATCGTTATTGAAGATGGTAAGATTGTTAAGGATGTGCGTCAGTCATGATAACCATGGGTAAACTTGCACTACGCAATATTAAAGAAAATAAAAAATGGGCAATGATGACCATACTGGGTATCAGTATCTCATTAATGCTAATCACCATGGTCGTTAGCTTTGGCGTTGGTACCTATCAATCCTTTGCACAAGAATATATCGAAACCAGTACTACAGGAAACATCGGATTCAACTATGATGCTAATAATAAAGATGCAGACTTTGATCTACTCGATTACTTAAACAAGCAGGAATCCATTGAACGATACTATGCATATACAAATTATGGATACGTAGAGTTTCCTGAAGACCAGGAATTCACACTTCAAGTAGGAAAGTATCTAAATTTACCTGCTGAAGATTCATTAAACCGTGTTATTGGATATGATCAACCTAAACTCATCAAAGGTAGATTTCCTGAAAACAATGACGAATTATTATGGCCTTTGTACGGCATGTATGAATATGCAATCGGTGATACGGCTCGTGTTTATAATCAATCCGGTGAACTGGAACTTAAAACAGTTGTAGGACTGATTGATTCACCCTTTGCATATCTTAAAGGAGATTATGGTAATGTCGAACTTGTAGAGTCCTTTGCGCGAGTTGACGTCGAATTTAAAGACGGCATCGAGTTTAATGAAGTAGTTAGTGGTATAAAAAAAGACCTTAAGTTAGAACATATTGACTATTCAACCATGTTAAACAGTCTTAAGGGTTATACACTTCCTACCAATCCCTTGTTCTTTACTGCAGTAGGCTTAATAGGAATCATCATATTAATTATTGCACTCAGTTCCATTTCACTCATCTACAATTCATTCTATTTATCACTAGAGCAAAAAGTACAACAAATTGGTTTACTCAAGAGTATTGGTGCTACCAATAAACAAATATCAAAAATGGTCTACTTTGAAGGGTTTATCATTACACTGATCAGTATTACATTGGGTATCTTTGGGGGTTACTTCTTAGCACAACAAGCACTGAATTACATCGGAATGACATTTAACAGTTTGTCTCAAGAACTCTATCGCTTCAAACCTGTACTTATGCCATCTGTCATTGTTACTATCTACGTGCTGGGATTTCTCACAGTATATTTACCAATTCGTAAGTCAGTATGCTTTGCAAATAAAGTATCACCCGTAGAAACCATTCGAAACATCAATCGCAACGATGATCAATTAAAATATAAAAAAGTCCCTTCATATGTTGGACGCTTCTTTAAAACCAGTGGTGAATTAGCAGTTAAGAACTACCATCGCGATCGTAAAAAACATCGTAGTACCGGAATCTCTTTAGTCATCACGATCATCTTGTTTATATCAATTACCAGCTTTGTAGGGTATGGGAAGCAGTTAACACAAGTTGTAAGCCCAACAAGTTATGATCTTATGTTTGCAGATTATACCCAAGAGCTCGCAAGTACAGAGGTATTCAACGAATTTATAAATTCACTGGAAGCATCTTATCCTGATGCAAAATTTATTACGTATACTACAGTTGGTTTGGAACAATACAATCCCAATCCAGATGTTAAAGAGGCTTTTAATTACCCGCTTACCGAACAATTCGAACATTATGATTTATCATTAGTTGGATATATGGAAGAACTTATCATCTTAAATGATCAAGAGTTCATTAAATATTTCGGTTCAGACCAATTAATGAATACAGTTCTGAATTCAAATATTCAGGGTAAACTTCCCATTGTAGAAAATGACAAGATAAAAGAACTTTATGTGGATAGTCAGTTTATTGATGTCAAACCAGGAGATACTTTTAAATACCGTTTCTACGATCGTCTTGGAGACGCTTCTGAGAATGATATTATTCAAGATATCACGATTGATACCGTTGTAGAAAAGTTTCCATTTGAGCTAAGAACCCATAATACTTATACTGGAATCAACATGGTTGTCTCAATGTCAAAACTTAAAGAAATGGGTATTTATGACTATTATTATGACGACATTAAGTATGAAGGAACGACCCTGACACTAGTAAGCTCTAAGGACCACTTAGCGATTCAAAAAGACTTTAATGACATGAAGATTGCGTGGAATGAATCAAACGATAATATTGTGCGTCTGTTTGACTACAACCTAACCAATGACAATCTAATCTTGGCAAGTGTATTTGGTACTATTGATTTGGTTGCAAAAATAATTACTGGGTTTGTTATCGTTATTTGTATCTCAAACTTATTAAATGTCCTTGCATCCACATCCCGTCAAAGACTAAAAGAATATGGTGTCTATCGTTCAGTAGGTATGAATCTTAAAGA
>DEPV01000014.1 GCA_002358955.1 Erysipelothrix sp. UBA3383
TGATATGCTGTTGGTGCCCACAATGTAAATTGAGTACTCTCACCCAATACTACAGAACCTAATACTGCATCCTTATTGGTATAACGTGCATCAAAATCATCCGTCTTAACATAGAATCGTACTTCTATATTAAGTTTCTTACCATCAACTAAACAGAATAACTCCTGACCCAGTTCAACAGCTTCAATCTGCGCCTGCCCTTTTTGAACATCAAGTACTTGCCCCTGATACTCAATCACTTCATCATTATAATTTTTGATTGTTAATACATTTAAATCATCAAGATATAGTTTCATTTATAACTCCTTCAACTGTATATACAGAGACACTTTGTGCCTCAACTTTAAACATTCCATTTCCTTTATCATCAATTAAAACTTCCTGATCACAATTACCCAGTGCATCCTTAAATACCTTACCCGCATGTTTTTTACCTACAAACATTTTCTTTAGGCGTGTTGTATCATTACTGATTAAAACACATAAACCTGGATCGGATACATAGGACCATCCAATACAATCATGTTCATCAAACATGTCATAACGCATCTCACTTACATGTGCCCTTAATTTCATTAACTTTTGAATCTGTAAATTTTGATAATCCAGATAAAAGACACACGGCTCGCCTTCATGACGCAAAAGAATTAAGGCATTCGCAATTTCTCGAAACCACGGTTTAATATAGGACTCTAAGGATTGTCCTTCCTGTGTATCATGGTTATCAACAAATGTTACTGCATGATCTGGTAAATTACGTACCAGTGTTCCTGTAAATATCGAACGTAAATCATAGGCCTCTTTCTGTATACTTGCATGTTCCAAATTGAAATGCAGTGGTACATCAAAGAGTGACATCGAATATTCATTCTCTATTAAGTAATTCAATAAAGACCTTAAATCTGGTGACCAATATTCTCCCACTACGAATAATGCTTGATCCTGTCTAATCTTTTCCAACCAATCATGAAAGAAATCAAAATCAATATGTTTGATAGCATCCAAACGAAAGCCATCTATGCCGAATCGTTTCACATACCACTGTGCCCATCGATCATACTCTTCAATCACTTCTGGATTTTTAAAATCAACATCCGCACCCATCAGGTAATCGTAATTTCCTAATTCTAGGTCGATGTTTTCGGCCCAAGATTTTCCTTTAAATAGATACAAACCTTTCTGATGCTGCTTATTATCATAATCAACACTGCTGAAATGTTCTTTCTTCCATTTAAAATCTGAATACTGACCTTTTCTTTGCGAGAAATTAAATTGTGTCCATGCTTCAATCGTTTGTTCTTCATAAACATGATTGCGATCATTTGGATTGATGGAAATAACATCTACCATTTCTGTAGCATCCGCTCCCAGTTTATGATTTAAGACAACATCCGCAATAACATCAATACCCTCTTGTTTTAAAGCATCAATGGCTTCTTGATATTCAACGTGTGTTCCATATTTTGTACCAACGGTGCCTTTCTGATCAAATTCACCCATATCGTACATATCATAAACACCATAACCTGCATCAGCATTACCATGACTCCCCTTATATGCAGGTGGCATCCATACTTTAGTAACGCCTAAAGATTTTAAATGCTTTGCATCTTCTTTCAAATTCTGCCATAAGTAGTCATCTTGTTTTAAGTACCAATGAAAATATTGTATTAACATACTCACCTCCAGAAAACGTTTTCCACATTCATCCTATCATGTCTGTTTGTAAATGCAAGTGCTTCCATCTAAATTTAATCAAGATGATTAGAAACATGAAAAAACAGGTGGTACTATGTACCACCTGTTAAGTGTAATTCTTTAGTCTTTATATCGTCGTTTAAAGTAGATACCAAAACCAAGAATCATTGCCCCTGCCATAATAATTGCAATGGCATATCGGTAGATCGTTTCTTGTGTGATTCCTGTTTGGGGAAGTACAGGCGTTGGTACCACCGGAACGGGCTCAACTGGAACTGGTTTTTCAGGTTCTGGTTGTGGCTCTTCTGGCTCAATTGGTACTTCTACAATCACTTCAGAATCAATCTCTGCTGGGACCTCTTCCTCGCCAACGTGGGCTACGTTTTTGAAGTGATGAGGATCTTTGAAATCAAGAGTTTCTTTAACACCAACACTAAATTCTAGTGTCAGTACTGCATCCACTTCAAGATCAATCAAGAAGCCTTCCATCAGGTCTTTCATGGTGTAGAGACTCTCTTCACCATTAATGCGAATCACTTGATCAAGATCAATATCAACCAAGTCAAGAAGGTCTTTTAAATCATCCTTAACAAAGAGATTCTCTACAGATACAAGTCCTGTATTAGTAATGATAATGTTGTATCGCAATGTTTCATGTGCTTGTACTAAACCATCATTATTATCTTCAAAGACTAGTTTTTCTGCTGCATAGCGTCCTTTGTAAGTAGGAATATCAACTGTCGTTGGTTTTTCATTAACCAGTACAGTATTTTCTAAGCGAACATTTTCTTCCAGGTAGGTATTAAGATCCGTACGAACTTGAACCTCAAAGTAAATTGCTACTTCTGTACCTGCTGGAACATCCACTTCAAAGCCTTCTCTTAATCGTGATAGATTCATTGTCTGATCAAGATCACTTCCAGATACATGGACCATAATCAAGTCAGGATTTTCTATATAGTCTAAGATATCTTCGAGTGTATCTACAACCCAAACGCCTTCCGCATTCGCTTCACTAATATTTTCAATCTCAATGCGGTAGCCTAAGATTTCTCCTGCTTGAGCAAAGCCATCTTCATTAGCATCAAATACTCGTTTGCTTACAAGTAGCTCTGGATCTTTGGCAGGAATCTCTGTGGTTGCAGGAATGTCTTCCAGTGTTGCTGTATTTCTTAAGTCTGTTAAATCATCCTCAAGAAGTCTTGCAACGGCATCTTGAGCCAGTGTCACATCAAATGTGAATTGGATGTTTTCACCCGGTTCAAGGTCAATTGTAATACCTTCACGAAGTGCTGATACTGTAGTTTCAATGCTATCTAATGCTAGATTAGATGTGATATAAAGAACATTTGCATCAGGATCATCAATGTAATCGTAGATGTATTCTAATGTATCTCTAACGACTAAGTCAGCCATTCCTAAAGTTCCAGTATTGGATGCTGTAATGGTATAGTGAAGTGTTTCTAAACTACTTGCAAAGCCATCACCATTAGCATCCTCAACATCTTTCTCAAGCTGTAGAATTGCATTTCTAATTTCGATATCAGCATCATCACTCAGTTCATTGACTGTAGCAACATTATGCATCAAGTTCTCAATAGAAATGTTTAAGTCAGAGCGTACCTTAACTGCAAAACTGAAGGTTACAGTCTCACCAGATTCGATACTGAAGAGATAACCATCCATCATATCAGCAATGGTAGCTGCTTCAATACTTGGCAGATCATCTCGTGTAATTACTACGAAGTAGTCCATTGGGTCAAGTGTTGGATCATCAATCATCATCATGATGTACTCTAAAGTATCTTTAATTTCAATATCACGATATGCTCCATCACCTGTATTATGAACTATAATTTCATAGTATACATCATATCCTGGTACTGCATAACCACTTGGATGTGCAGATGACACTCGTTTTTCAACATTGAATGACATCTCTCCTAATGGAATGCTAGCATCACGATCATGAGTATTAATACTTACCGTATTATTAAGAATTGTAATATCTTCTTTAGTTAGTGTTGTCAGTGTATAAACTACAAAATCAATCGTAATTGTTTCACCAACATCGACATCTAATACCAATCCTCTTTGTAAATCTTCTACGGTATAATCATCAAATACACGATCTGTAACACTACTGCTAATTCTAAGTGGCGTATCTGTAGGGTCTTCAATAAAGTCTAAGATGAAGTTAAGTGCATCTTTAATGACCACATCTTCCATCATTAAGTCTTTAGTATTCCATACTTCAATCGTATAGTTCATACCCTCACCTGCAAATACAATCGCTTCATGTACTGTACCGGTAACTAGTTTTCTACCATCAACCCCATAATCTCCAAATGGAATTTCAGTTTCAGGTGTTTCTTCACCAATCACCGCTTGGTTACGTAAGTACTTATCATCACCAAGTAGCTCTCGAATGTTATCTTTCGCTATAACACTAAAGACAACTTCAAACATGTCTCCTTCATTAAGATCGATATAGAATCCATCCATCAGATCTTGGAGTGTATAATCTCCACTTGTAGTAATGATAGCATCGCTTGGATCAAAATCAACCAAGCCAATTAAATCTGCCATCTCATCTTGGATCAATAATCCTTTAAATGGCGCAGATCCAACATTCTCTGCAGTCAGTGTATAGCTTACTACTTCACCAGACTGAACATATTCATCCTCATCTGCATCTTCAACATACTTACGAGCAATAATCTTAGCTTCTTTAAGATCAATCTCATCATCTGGTTTCTTATCTCCTACCAGAGCAATATTGCTCAGGGTTAAGGTTCCTTCAAATTCAATCACATCTTTCAGTTTCAGTTCAAATATGAAGGTTAATCGATCTTCGGGATCAATATTATAAGTAACACCATCCATTAATTCCTGCAATGTGATCGTTGATTCAACACCGCCTGCATTAACAGATACTGGTACTGTAGGATCTAGATCAATATAATCAAGTAAGTCTGTTAGTTCATCTTGAACAAAGAGTGTATCACTTCGTTGCCCTGTATTTTTTGCACTAATAACAACTTGAATCTTATCTCCAGGTCTTACATAATCCAAAGTAGAATCACTGATGTTAATCATATTTTTAACAGCTTCATAATCAAATATAGAAGTTTGAACTTCTGCTTGATAAGGAATTTCATTCACATAAGCAGTATTCACTAATGTCAGTTGTTCTGCTTCATCAAAATCATCTTTCAGTTCTACATCAAATGAGATTTCATAATCTGTATCTGGATAAATTATGAATGTAAATCCTGCCTTTAAGCCATTAACTGTATAAGTTCCAACGATTGCGTCAGTTTCTAAATTTCTAATCGTTACAGGGCTTGTACCATTATCTTTAATATATGGTAATAGATTTTCTAAAGAATCTTGAACCGTTACAAGTCCTCCACGTTCATTTCCCTTATTAAAAACTAAAATTGTATAGAATGCTTTCTCACCAGTATCAAGTAACTGATTATCATTGTGATCATCAATCGCTACAGTTTTACCACCTGTCACTTCTGCTACAGGACGATTTTTATTGGTTACTGTAATATCACGAACTCCTCCATCATGAGTAACAACGCCGATCTGATTTCCTCCGATACCACCATCATGTGTTTAAGAATCAATATAGTACATTAAGTCAATATTTTCACCTAAGTGGGAAGCACCTGTTTCATAAGCGGCATAACTTCCAAATTTATAGAATTCATAGGTCGCGAATTTATTTTCCTCTCCTGGGTGAATGGTAATATCTTTAGAAAATACACCTGTAGACATATGGAATATATTCATATCAAACTCATAGTCTTTGGATGTTATCTCTGCACCTGAATCATCTTTATATATCTTAATAACTTCAAGTCTTGTTGGTTTTACCCAAGGTACGTCAATATCATGCTGAATTTCTGTACCGGCATTATTGGTGTACGTAATATAAGTCGGTCCATTAGTAGGGAATGTTCCATCAGTTGATGCAACATTCAATAAAGCATCTGTTGCACGTACACGATATTTGATCGATGCTTTAAAGTATTCTTCTGTAGGATCTCCAATTTTCCATTCAATAACACGATTAAGCACAGTAGGTACAGTTGTTGTACTATTGTTACTTTCACTTGTTATGTCACCTACAAGTTCAAATCCAGGACCCAATTCATCAATCAAGGTTACTTTACTGGTTGTATTTTTAATACCACCTGCAATAGCATCGTACACACTATCTACATTGAGATCACTTGTAAAGAATACATGTGAATCACTTGATGCCATTTCTTTCATAAACGCATTGGTCTCTGTATTAGTATTCAGACCTATAGAATAAATGATATACCCATCATCAACCGCTTGATCACGTTCATTCAGTGCTGCATTTGAATGGCTATAATCAAAGGTAAAGCCATTACAATTACTGGTACATTGAGACTTAAAAGTAGTTCCGGTATTTCCCACTACCTTAGTATCATCATAACGTGAAACATTAATACCACGTTTTGTTTGTTGACGCGGACTTGAATTCTCTAATAGATCTGCGGTTATATTACCATTAAATCCGTAGGATAATCGCGGCTCTCCATCTGACATTAAAACAATTGTTTTAAAATCAGCATCGCTGGTATCCATTAACAACCTTGCTCTTCGCATTCCAGATTGTGTGTTGGTCCCACTAATTAAATCCAAGTTAGTAATTGCATTTAACATTTCTGTTTCTTTTGTATAGTCACTGAAATCCTTAACTAAATACGAATTATCAGAATAGGTTACAATTGCAATTCGGATCCTTTCATCACTTCCGGAGTACATTTTCTTAATAAAATTCTTCGCTGCTGTTTTAGTACGATCAATTGGATTACCCCTCATTGACAATGACAAGTCAATGACAAGAATAATGTCAGAGGTAGAATCGTTATTTCTACTTGTAAAATCAACCTCTATGTCCCACATATTGACCATTTCATGAACTGGGGTGGCTGTTTTATTAGTCACTATATCTCCTGGCTCTAAGGTAGGTTCCGCTTCAGCTTGAAGCATCATATTTGGGGACATCATGGTGAATACAAGAAGCATCGATAGAAAATTCGTTATTATATTTCTAGCTCGCTTACTCATTATAGACTCCTTTTTTTGCTCTATATATGGTTTGAGTTAAAAGTGCTACGCGAAGGGTATCATTAAAACATCGACAACGGTCAATTATTTTTTTTATTCCCCTGTACAACACGCAAGTTCCACTTAACATCTGTTTTATTATTGGTAAACAGCGGTGATTTAAAGATCACTAAGTGGTCAATTAGTACTATTGATTTACACCCAAAGTGTAGCGTAGTTAGAAAGCGCTGTCATTTGATATGCTCAATATAACCTCAATTAAACGTTACTTTTATGACATATTGTCAAGATAACGTCTATTAAGTGGTTTGTTAGTCAAATATCGGTAATATTTCACACAGTGTTAACTTATAGTATATTGGTGAACTTAATAAATGTCATTATACTATAAAACACATATTTATCTTTCCGCCATATCTATAACTAAATGTGAGGTGAACTCGATGATATCCCTATAATCTAAAAAAAAGGCCTACTTTTAGTAGTAGACCTTTTCTTATTAAATGTAAGATAATATTATTGAATGGTTAAGAAATCAGTAGTATCAGGTGTTACTTCCTGGTGAAGATTATTTATCTCAATGGTTTCACCATTAGTAAAAACAACCATTGTCACAGGATCTTTGCCTGCTTTAACAAGTGAGTCCAAATTAACCTTTGCAAGCAGTTGTCCTTGTTTTACAGTATCTCCCTGCTTAACAAATGAAGTAAAACCTTCACCATCAAGTTCAACAGTATCAATACCGATATGAATTAATACTTCATGACCTTGTTTATTCTTAAGTCCGAAAGCATGACCGGTTGGAAAGGCTACTGTTAACTCACCACTAAAAGGAGCATAGACTTCCCCTATGGATAAGTTAATAGCAAAGCCATCACCCAATAGTTTCTTTGAGAACATTTGGTCGGATACAGATTCTAAAGGCACCAGTTTTCCTGTACCAATGCTTTGAAAAGTTTCTTTCTTTTTAAATTTGAACATTATTCTCCTCCAATCTTTACCACCAGTGTTTCATAGGGTTTAAGTTTGATAGTTTGATCTGTTGAGTTTCGATCATAGTTACTTAGAATAACTGATTCTACAGGAGCATCTATTTCATAAGATACAGATTCACCAAAGAAGTTATTGATAAATAGGTATGTCTTTCCATCATACGTTTTCTTATAGTTAAATAATTTCTCATGATCAAGGTCTAAAAATTCAATCTTACCTTTTTGAATCACATTATCAGAATGACGTAGAGCAATAAGGTGTTTATAGAAATTAAAGATTGAGTGTTCATCAGCTACCGATTCTTCAACTGAAATTAGTTGTTTGGAATGACTCAGGTCAAGCCATGGTGTACCACTGGTAAAACCATGATGATCCCCATTAATCGTCCATGGCATTGGAGTACGCCCATTATCACGTGAGTGATGCGATAATGCATGCATCTTCTCTTCATGAGTTCCCTCTAACAAACGGTATGCGTTAAGACTTTCAATATCTTTAAAAGTATCAATCGATTCAAACTCAGCATTAGGCAGTCCAATCTCTTCTCCCTGATAGATGTACATGATTCCACGCATGTTATGAATCGCATTTGCTAGTAGTGTTGCAGATTGATAGTGATAATTTTTTACATCACCAAAGCGGCTGACAGAGCGCGGTTGATCATGATTATTTAAAAATAGAGCAACCAATGCTTGTTCATCTTGTGATGCAATTTGCCACTGTGACAATATCTTTTTAAGCTCTAAGAAATCAAAGTCTTGTACATGCCATTTCTTACCATCTTTGTAATCCACCTTTAAATGGTGGAATTGGAATATTGTCGATAACTCATCACTCTTAGGATTTGCATAACGAACCCCATCTTCAAGTGAAGTTGATGACATCTCCCCTACAGTAAGAACATCAGGATGTTTACCAAAAGTAGCTTTATTCAAGCGATTTAAAAATTCATGAACACGTCTTCCATCAGTATAGAAACGACGTCCATCACCAATGTAATCATCTTCAAAAACTTCAGGCTTTGAAATAAGGTTAACAACATCAAATCGTAAACCTTTAATGCCTTTGGCTAACCAAAAATTTACAATATTGCACATCTCTTCAAAGACATCATCATTCTCCCAGTTTAAATCAGCTTGAGAAACATCAAACAGATGAAGGTATGATAAATCAAGTTCTGGAACATATTCCCATGCAGTACCACCAAATTTAGACTTCCAGTTGGTTGTTTCCTTACGGAAGAAATAGTAATCCATATATTTTGGATCACCCTTCAGTGCCTTTTGAAACCATTCATGTTCAATTGAAGTATGGTTTAATACCATATCAAACATGATTTCAATATCACGCTTACCTGCTTCAGCTACTAGTGTATCTAGATCATCCATTGTTCCAAACAGTGGATCAATGGTGTAATAGTCTTTTGCATCATACCCATTATCCTTTTGAGGTGAGGTATGCACTGGTGTTAACCAGAGCATATCCACCCCTAGATTTTGTAAGTAATCAAGTTCTGAGATAATTCCTTTTAAATCGCCAATCCCATCCCCATCGGTATCTTTAAAACTCTTGGGATAGATTTGGTATACTACTTTATTTTCAAACATTATTTCTCCTCTTTTTTCCCTCTAAGCACAGTCAGTGTAAAGGGTACTACTATTGCTACTAATGTAATTCCAAAGAACACAATATATTTATCCAAGTTAAATGATAAGAATCCTAAGATCCCACCTACACCAATGGAATTTGCCATCAGACCTGATCCTACTGATAATACAGCTGCAATACTTGAACCAATCATCGCCATTAAGAATGGCCAACGGTATTTCAAGTTAATCCCAAACATCGCCGGTTCTGTAACTCCCAGATATGCAGAGATGATTGCAGGAATACTAACTTGCTCTTCTTCCTTGTTACCTCGATGTAACCACAAGATTCCCAGTACTGCAGACCCTTGAGCAATGTTACTAAACGCAATCATTGGCCATAGTAGTGTTCCTCCAAAGTCGGTTGCAAGTTGTAGATCAATGGCATTGGTCATATGGTGAAGTCCAGTAATAACAAGTGGTGCATAGAAGAATCCAAAGATTGCTGCAAAGACCACTTTAAAGCTTGATGTTAATCCTGTATACACAACTGTTGAAATCCATGAACCAATCGTCCATCCAATTGGACCTAGGACTAAGTGTGCAATTAATACGGTTGGTACTAATGAGAACAGTGGTACAAATACCATTGAAATCGCATTAGGAATGATTTTCTTAAAGAATCGTTCTAAGTAAACTAAAGTAAATCCTGCCATCATAGCGGGTAATACTTGTGCTTGATATCCAATCATATTCACTTGTGCAAATCCAAAGTCCCAAACTGGAATATCACCAGGTGCTGTATTGATCACTGCATAAGCATTTAATAACTGTGGTGATACTAATGTTAATCCTAGGATGATTCCTAAGATTTGAGTTGTTCCCATCTTACGTGAGATGGACCATGTAATCCCTACTGGTAAGAAGTGGAATATCGCTTCTCCGATTAACCAAAGAAAATGGTTGACCCCGCCCCAGAATTGGTAAGTATCTGCGATGGTCTGTTTAACACCATTCACATCGATCAGTGCAACCTCACCTAAAATATTTCTAAATCCTAAAATCAATCCACCTGTAATGATTGCAGGAATTAGTGGTGCAAAGATTTCTGCTAAGTTGGACATCAGTCTTTGAATTGGGTTTTGGTTTGTTTTCGCCAATTCCTTCACTGAGTCTTTTGTACTGCTTTCAATTCCAGTTAATGCTGTGAACTCATTATAGAACACATCCACATCATTCCCAATAACAACTTGAAACTGACCTGCTTGAGTAAATGTCCCACGAACAGATTTTAAAGCCTCTATCCCTTCGACATCTGCTTTTGACTCATCCTTTAGGACAAATCGTAAACGCGTCACGCAATGGGTTAAAGCAACAATATTGTCTTTTCCCCCAAGCAAGACCTCCATACTTTGAACATCTTGAGTATATTTACTCATCTTTCTTCCTCCTTCTGACACCTCTAAAAACATAAAAGACCCCTCTTAAAAACATGTTTAAAATAAACATATCTTTAAGAAAGGTCTTGCCCAATAGTTAGGTTACAAGCCAACAAGTATAATCTTTTCCAATCGGTGTAGGTGGATTGTAAGATATACCATCTCTTGTGAGTGTATCGGTGTTTTAAGCCGTGTCTCTATATAGTTGTGAATCTGTAGCGCACATTTGTAAGCACTCTCAAACTCTACAATCACATTATGCAATATAATTTCATCGAAGTCAACTTGTTTCATCTCCATGATTCTTTGGATCAACATTTTAAGATGAATCATAATCCTTTGAGTATGGATTTCTTGCGACTTAAGTCCTACTAAATAATAGTCTCTGATGATATTCAAACAATCAAATACCATCTCTGTTAATACCGTTGATTGATTCTCAATTTTACCATTCATACCATTTACAACATGCATGGTTAGAAATCCAATCTCATCTTCAGGAAACTCAATTTCAAAGACTTCGTTTACACGTCCCAATAATTTTTGCGAGAAACTAAATTCCTCACTGTATAAAATTTGCAAATCAAACATCAAATAGTTTTTAATGTCTTGCCCTGATTGGAATCGCTCATATGCAAAGTGAATGTGATCAATAAGCGATAAATAAGCGTGATGTTCCAGTTGAATCTTTGATTCACGGGATAATTCTTCAATAATACGATATAACTTGAAAAATAAATCTTCTGGTATTTCTCGAATTAATTGACTGGCCTTATAGTAATCGTCTTCTTTTAATTCAAAGATCTTCTCAATTTTATCAGGTGGGATAATGCTGCGTACCTTAGCATTGAAACCAATACCCAAACCCACAACCATAACTTCCTGATAACCACTGATTGCCTGAACGACATTATTATTTAATATTTTTTTAACACGATATTTAGGTTCCATAATAATCCTTTCTCGACAAACTGACTAAAGCAATCATACATAAAGTATAAATATTTAACAAGTATAAGCTTCTGAATCGATATAAAAAATAACACGTTTGTAATAAACGTGTTACTCTCCATCGATTTCTTCCAGTGTCATAACGATACTGGTCCAATCGGATTCTTTACTTTTAATTTCATTGTGAATGCCATCAATGACATCATTCACTTCATTCATGCGTTCAAAGTCATGATAAATTTCGGGATCAAATCGTGATTCACGATGCAATTCCAATTCTTCATACAGAACAATCAATTCTTCTTCTAACTTTTTAGCAGTTCGTTGCATGCGTTTATAATTAACAAAGTCTTCCTTAGAAGTTTTCTTAATTTCTTTTTGGACGGTCTTTTCGGCCTCAATGACTTCACTCATTGTTTTTTGAGTATGGGTAATTTTACCATCTTCTAAAACAAGAATATCCGTTGCAATCTTATCGATAAAGTAACGGTCATGAGATACAAATAGCATTGTTCCATCATAGTCTTTCAGTGCTTTCTCAAGTGCTTCCTTACCTTGAATATCAAGGTGGTTGGTAGGCTCATCCAGTACCAGGAAGTTATCTTGTGATAACATCAGTTTAATCAGGCTAAGACGAACACGTTCCCCTCCTGATAAAACTCCTACAGACTTAAAGACATCCTCCCCTTTGAAAAGGAATCTTCCTAAAGCAGTACGAATTTCAGTATGATCAAGTTCAGGGAATTCATCCCAAATCTCTTCAAGAACTGTTTTATTCATGGAGAAATCAAGTAATTGCTGATCAAAATATCCCATATGGATTTGATGCCCCAGTAACATTTCACCTGATATTTTTGGTAATCGATCTGCGATTGTTTTAAGTAGTGTTGATTTACCAGATCCATTTTCACCAACAATTGCAAAACGACGGCCACGTTCTATAGTTTCAGTAATACTCAGTAGTGGTTTATTATACCCTACAGTTAAGTCATCCATAATAAGGACTTCTTTACCACCTCGAATTTGTGCCTTAAACTGAGCTTTAAACTCGCGTTTATGATCATTTTTTTCTTCGAGTTTATCCATGCGATCAAGATATTTAATCTTGGATTGAGCGAATGCGGCCTTACTTTTCTTATAACGGAATTTTTCAATCAGCGCTTCTAAACGTTCGATTTCTTTTTTCTGCTGTGCAACTTTGACGTTGTGACGTGCAATTGCAGTTTCCTTTAGTTTTAGATAATTGGTATAGTTTGCTTCATAACGTGTTGCAACACCATCTTCTAGATCCACTAAAATATTACATACACGGTCTAAAAATAAACGGTCATGACTGACCAGAACCACTGCACCTTCATAAGATGCAAGATACCCTTCCAACCATTCAATCGTAGAAATATCAAGGTGGTTGGTTGGCTCATCCAGAAATAAGATATCAGGTTTACTTAAGAGTAAACGAATGAATGAAAGACGTGTTACTTGCCCCCCTGAGAAGGTATTAATAGGACGGTCTAAATCACTCACTTCAAAATTAAACTGGGTCATCATCGTATTGATGTCAGTTTCATAGGTATACCCACCCTTACTGATAAACTCAGTTTGGATGCGATCGAATTGTTGTAATATCGCATCGGAATGATCCGTCAGCATGCGCTTTTCTACATCTTCCAAGCGTTTTTGAAGTGCAAAGACTTCAGTAAAAACATCGTTGAAAAAATCTTTAACTAAAACTGTATCATCTACGATGTTAATCTGGTCTAGAAAACCAGTTTTTGTGTTTGAACGGAAAAAGACATCTCCCGAATCCAAATCCACTTCTTTTGAGAAAACACGAAGTAGCGTTGTTTTACCAGCACCATTGGCACCAATAATCGCTACTTTTTCATGACGTTTAATCAGTAAATTTAAATCGGTAAAGACATCTTGTGATCCAAACGATTTGTAAGCATTTCTAACTTGTAAAATCATATTATCACCTGTCTTAATCGATTCTTAATCCTTTAAGAATCCCTTTTGCAGTTGCTTCGATGATGGCTTCATTTTGATTGATCCAAGAATCATAAGTAATGTCATCATTAATAAATCCATAATCAATGGAAACAACTTGCATGCCTTTGTTGTGTTCTTTATATTCAGCATGAAGGGAGGTAAAAGCATCCTTACGGCCTGCTCCTGTGAACTGCCCACCCATTTCTGATATAACATCACGACCATCAATATTACCATTGAGTCGTGTTTTAAAAACACCTTTAAGGTTATTTTTTGTTGTAAAATTTGAAGTTGGTAAGTCACTTACCGCATTCAATGCTTCCATAATGCTGTTAGCAAGCCCGTTGGTTGCATAATTACTGTATAAAATCGTCATTCCTTTATCGGGCTTATAGAATGAGAACTGTAAATTAAATTGGAAATAGTATTTCGCCTGAGTTGCATATGCAATCTCAGTACGTGAACCCTTACCAAACTGTTCAATCGGACTGGCATGATCGCGCAGTAATTTTACTTTAAGACCTTTTTCTTCCAGGATCTTTTTAACACCTTGCGCCAGTAGATAAGTCTCATCAGCCTCAACAATTTCCTTACGTTTGGCTCCGTAGTTAATATCTCCATTGTCTTTCAGTGTTAAACCACCAGGATCAATTACGATATCATACTGCTCTTCTGGCATGGTTTGTGTTTGAACTAAGAAATAAAGATAGTTATCATCTAATTGGAAGTCATCCTCATTTTTGAATGCATCTTTATCTGCGATGAAGTCTAAAGTTTTAACTTCATTATTATGAGATAGTGATGTAAATTGATCCTGTACTGCTTTAGCAGATACAAAACGTTGACGCTCCAAGCCATTTAAAATCTCAACGGCATAGAAGCCATTACTCAACTGCTCAATTGGAATTTTAGAATCCAATTCCGAACCCATTAAAAACGAGAACTCATCTTCTGGATTGCATAAGTTACGAACGTAGATTGTTTTTCCTAGAAGCGGATCTTTATCACCAACAAGATAGTCTGACTCATAAATCCCTAAGGTCTCACCATAAACACCATAGTCCTCAAAGACTCGTGTTTGATCAACAAGATCTTGAGATAGGAGTTCTTGTGCTCTTTTAGGATTCAATCCGCAAAACGCTAAATTTTGATTTGTTTGTTTTTGTTCTTTTGGTAATACAATGGAGATAATACTAAATACCAAAAGTGCCACCAATAATACAAAAGGAACTACAATCTTGTAGTTCACTTTTCTATTCTTAGGGACATAACTGTGATGAAAATTCATTCTGTATAAAACTCCTAATAATTTAAGTTACGAGGTGTTCTTGGGAAAGGAATCACATCACGAATGTTACCCATTGATGTTAGGTACATTAAGAATCGTTCAAACCCAATTCCAAATCCTGCAGTCTTCACCCCACCAAAGCGTCTTAAATCAAGATACCATTGGAGACTGTCTTTTTCAATGTCCATTTCTTCCATACGTTTTTCAAGATAATCAAGACGCTCTTCACGCTGTGATCCCCCTACTAATTCTCCGATGTGTGGCACTAACAAGTCACATGCTGCAACTGTTTTACCATCATCGTTAAGACGCATGTAGAATGCTTTAATTTCTTTTGGATAATCAGTTAGGAATACTGGTCCTTTTACAACCTCTTCAGAGATGTAACGCTCATGCTCAGCTCCTAAGTCAATTCCCCACTCAACTTTATTTTCAAAGCGATCGTTAACTTCCATAAGGATATCGATTGCTTCAGTATATGTCATACGACGGAATTCACTGCTGACTACAGATTGAAGACGCTCTAAAAGTGTCTTATCGATCATGTCGTTGAAGAATTTCATTTCTTCAGGTGCATTTTCCAATACGTATTCAATACAGTATTTAACCATATCTTCTGCTAGGTTCATATCATCTTCTAAATCTGCAAATGCAATTTCAGGTTCAACCATCCAGAACTCTGAAGCATGACGTGGTGTATGTGAGTTTTCAGCTCTAAATGTAGGACCAAATGTATAAACATCTCTAAATGCATGAGCAAATGCTTCTGCATGAAGTTGGCCTGATACTGTCAGTGCTGCACGTTTTCTAAAGAAATCTTGGTTGTATTTGTTATCACCACGAGTTGTTACTGTGAATGACTCTCCAGCACCCTCAGCATCATTACCTGTAATGATTGGTGTATGAACATACACAAAGCCTTGGTTTTGGAAGAACTCATGAATTGCCATTGATAGTACAGAACGCACTCTAAATACAGCCATGAAGCTGTTTGTTTTTGTACGTAAGTGTGCAATTTCACGCAAGTACTCATATGAGTGACGTTTCTTTTGCAATGGGTATTCTGAAGGACATTCCCCTTCTAATACCACTTCTGTAATTTCAATTTCGAAAGGTTGTTTCCCTTCTGGTGTAGCTTTAAATTTACCCACCATAGTTACTGAAGTACCATTAGCATAAGATCCAATTTCATCAAATTGGCTTAAATCCTGGCTGTAGACACCTTGTGCGTTTCTGAAGTAAGTACCATCATTAATCGCTAAGAAGCCGACGTTTTTCCCTTTACGGTTGTTACGAATCCAACCTTGAATCTGTACATATTCTAATGCATCCAGTTCAATATCACTGCCACTTTGGCATAAATCATACAATTCTCTGATTGTTACATATGAAATCATCTTTACCACCTCTATCGAATATTATTTGTTTGGAAAATTAATTCCTGAATTGTTGATACCACATCAACGGTTTTAACAACAACATGCTTTGGAACTTGAATGTGTTCACTTGAGAAGTCAACAATCCCTACAATTCCAAGATCTACTAATTTATCTACTGTCTCTTGAACGTTTTTAGATACCGTAACAATAGCAATACGACATCCTGCTGGAATACGGCTTGCTAATTCACTCATATGATATATAGGAATATCCGATACCTCACCCAGTTTATTAGGATCAATATCAAATGCTACGGCAATTTCACCAACAACGTGGTTCCATCGGTTATAGTTTAAAATCGCACGTCCTAAGTTACCCGCTCCAACAAGGATTAACTCCTCATCAAAACTAACACCGAGTAAGTCGTCGAATGTTTCAATTAAAACTTGGACATCATAGCCATAACCTTGTTTCCCCATAGAACCAATAAATGAAAAGTCACGACGGATTGTCGTCGATTCAATATCGACAAAAAGGGCTAATTCTCGGGAAAGAATTCTTTCTACTCCCATATTGTAGAGTTTTCTTAGCGCCTTTAAATAAATCGGATAACGTTGCATTGTTGCCTTTGGTACATTAGTCATTTTATTCATGCGATCACCACCTTGTGATAATTGTATCACATATAACTTATCAACGCATGTGAATTATTTAATAATCGCTTAATTTGATGTTTGATTTAGCAGAAATATCATAATCTGCA
>DEPV01000044.1:0-814 GCA_002358955.1 Erysipelothrix sp. UBA3383
TGCTTGCATCAGAAGGGAGGTTAGTCATGTCGAAAATTATTGTTAAAGATAACGAAGGTTTAGATGATGCTCTACGCAGATTCAAACGCCAAGTATCACGTAATGGAACCCTAGCTGAGGCTCGCAAAAGAGAATATTACGTTAAACCAGGAGTTAAGAGAAAACTTAAATCAGAAGCAGCTCAAAAAGCTGGTCGCAAAAAAGGACGTTAATAGATTATAGAGTTCTTTAATAACACCATCATTACCAATTGGTAATGATGGTGTTTTCTTTTTATCACAAAGGATATATAAAAAATACTGGCACTTAGGAATGTTAAGGGTTTGTTAAGTTTCATTAAGGCTTTGTAAAGTAGCGTTAAGGTAGTGCAAGTAATATGAAATTAAGGTATGATAGTAACATTAGGAGGGCCTATTTTGACATCTCAAAAAATGAATTTAACACTGTCTTTAGAACAGTTACGAAAGTTTGTAGGTATTGATCATAAGAATATCAAATGGATTGAATCCCGTTATGGTGTCTCTATTAATATGGACGAGAATGGCTTAAGTGTCATTGGACATGGTGATATTGATGCTGTTATTCGATTGGTTCAATTTGGGCTTCAAGTGATTGACCAATACGATGTGTTTGAAGAAGCGGATTTACAAACACTGAGTGATATTATTAAATTAGGGAAAGAAGATCAGTTTTTAGATCAATTGGATTCTGTTTTAGTGCGTACCTTTACAGGAAAGCCCATTAAAGCGCGTACACTGGGTCAAAAACTATTTATTGATACGATTAAGAAATATGATTTAACCTTTGCTGTAGG
>DEPV01000044.1:855-3433 GCA_002358955.1 Erysipelothrix sp. UBA3383
CTTAAAGAGGGTGAGATTAAGAAAATTATCTTAACACGTCCTGCTGTTGAGTCGGGTGAAAACTTAGGGTTTTTACCAGGTGATTTAAAAGAGAAGGTGGATCCTTACTTAAGACCGATTTATGATGCCTTGGATATATTACTGGGCTCAGAGCGTGTTGAGCGTTACATTGAGAAGGGTGTTATTGAGATAGCACCACTCGCCTACATGAGAGGACGTACTCTTGATGATGCGCTGGTTATTCTTGATGAGGCACAAAATACAACAAAGGCTCAAATGTTAATGTTTCTATCACGATTGGGGCGTGATGGTAAGATGATTGTGAATGGTGATGTGGATCAAATTGATTTACTGAAAAACCAACAATCGGGATTATTAGTTGCACAAGATGTACTGAAAGACATTTATGATATTGGGTTTGTGAATTTAACCTATACTGATATTGTACGACACCCACTGGTTACAAAGATCTTAAAAGCGTTTGCTAAAGGGGAACAAAATGTCTAAAAAAATGTTGATTGTAGAGGATGAGGCCAGCATACGCTCATTGCTCAATTATGATTTTAAGAATTTAGGATTTGATATTACTTTATGTGAGGATGGGGCACAGGCCATGAAGGCCATTGAACAGGATAGTTTTGATATTATTCTTTTGGACTGGATGTTGCCTTATTACTCCGGACTTGAACTTGCTAAAGCGTTTCGAGATATGGGTGTTGATGCAATTATCTTTATGATAACTGCAAAAGATGATGAATCGGACATTCTGGATGCCTTTGAGGCTGGAGTTGATGATTACATTACCAAACCCTTCAGTCCTAGACAACTGGGAGCACGCGTTCAAGCTCACCTAAGAAGAACAAGTAAAAAAGACAAACATGTTGTTTTAAAACATGCTGATGTTGAAATGAACCTTGATAAACGACAAGTTCATATTAATGATGAAAAATTAGATTTAACCAAGACAGAATTTGAACTTTTAAAATTACTCTTAGAAAACTTTGAAAGTGTTCTATCCCGTGATTTTATCCTGGATCAGATTTGGAACTTTGATTATGATGGGGATACTCGCATTGTTGATGTTCATGTCTTTAAATTAAGAAGTAAAATAGAAGGGTCCATGTTAGAGATTGGCTCAGAAAGAGGGGTAGGATATGTGGCTCAAAGAAAATAGAATTACACTATTGATTTATGTACTTGCTTTTGGAACAGTATTCTTTGTTGAAGATAAAGTGGTTGTCATGGTTTTAATTGCATCACTATTACTGGTTCATATTGCAGGCTTATTAAGAGAAAAAGCACGTTTTGACTTAATTGAGAATGATGTAGTAAGTGAAGTGAGTCAGGCTAATGATCGTGCAGATGGTGCCTATGATCGTTTAGTACACTTAATTAATGCAATTCCTTCACCCTTAGTTTATATCAACCAACGTGGTGACTTTGAAGTATCAAACGTAAACTTTAACCGTTTGGTGAATTCAGAAAGTATGAATGCTTATGATATTGCGATTGATTCAACCATTCGTCAAACCATTTTAGATGCATTTTTGAATGAGAAACAATTTGCACGTCAATTAAATTATCGTGAGGTTGACTACCAAGTCATTTCTATTCCTTTACTTCAAGAGGGACGTTACAATGGCTGTGTTATGGTGTTTCAAGATGTTACTGCAGTTGCAATGGGTGAGCGTATGCAAAAACAATTCATTGCAGATGCATCTCATGAATTAAGAACACCGATTACTTCAATCAAAGGTATGAGTGAAATCATGAACCGTGAAGGCTTTGATGATTGGGCAACGGCTAAAGAGTTCATTGCTCAGATTGATAAAGAGAATAAGCGTCTTGAACAAATTGTCGATGATTTATTATTACAATCACGATTAAAACAAAATAAAGTTCACTTAGAGAAATCGATGTTTAACTTAAGACAATTCTTTGATGGAATTATCTTTGAAAAACGTCAACAGTTACACCAAGAAAACATTAAGGTTGAACTTGAGTGTCCTGAGGACCTCATGATTCGTGCAGATCACTTCCGTATGAGTCAAGTGGTATTAAACTTACTCAATAATGCGATCAACTATTCAAAAGATGGCGAGATTAAGATCTCATGCCAGGCTGTTGAAAACATGATTGAAATTAAGTTCAAGGATTCAGGAGCTGGTATTCCACAACACATGTTACCGCAGATCTTTGAGCGATTCTTTAAAGGGAATCCCGATCGTGCACGTACTAACAGTGGCTCAGGTCTAGGACTTGCAATTTCGAAGTCCATCATTGAAGCACACGGTGGTACAATTTCAGTTGAGAGTGAAGAAGGTGTTGGAACAACATTTACAATTCTCATGAAATACAATAACTTTTAAGATTTAATTCAAGCCCATATCATAAGGTATGGGTTTTCTTTTGTTTTGATACCCAATGTAAAACAAATTAACAAGCGATTACACTTCCTTAACAAAGCCATCATTATTTTAACAATACACTTACCCCAGAGTCATAATATATTCATAAAGAAAAGATATACTATATTCATCAACAGGAGGCATATATTATGAAAAAAATAGTTATTGGA
>DEPV01000044.1:3520-3738 GCA_002358955.1 Erysipelothrix sp. UBA3383
AGTATTATTGGACTTGAAACCATGAGTGTATCAGCAGCTGAAACTACAGCTAACGGAGATATGGCTAAACAAGTTGGAGCTACTGAAAGTGGTATTGGTTATGTATCATTAAGTACAGATTTAGAAGTTAATAATCTTAAAGCAGTTGCTTATGAAGGTGTACTACCAAGTATTGATACAGTGAATGATGGATCCTATCAATTATCACGTCCATTTGG
>DEPV01000126.1 GCA_002358955.1 Erysipelothrix sp. UBA3383
GCTAAACCTTCAACAATCGCCGTTTTACCAACACCAGGCTCCCCAATAAGAACCGGATTGTTTTTAGTTTTACGGGATAGAATTTGAATGATGCGTCGAATCTCATCATCACGTCCAATTATCGGATCAATGGTTCCATCACGTACTTCCTGAACCAAATCACGTCCGTATTTTAAAAGTGCATCCAGCTGATTTTCAGCTGAAGGGTCATCAACAGTACTACCCTTACGGTATTCTAAGATACGCGCTTCTAAATTAGGAACTTTAAGTTTTGCTTCCTTAAGTGCAGTAAGAAACAATGCTAAAAACGATATGTATTGATCCCCTTGTTTTGTAGACCATGCTTGCGCCTCTTGAAGGGCTTTATTCATGGTATTAGACAGTGTCATTTGTGTTTGATTACTGTGTGCAAGTTGTTTTAATTGACGATCGGTATCAATCATCAATTGTGCCTCATCACTTCCAAGAAGGATGGCGGCATCATTTGAATTCAGCACCGCTTTAACATAATGTTCAGGATGCAATAAGCCATGATTCATGAATTGTGCAATCTGGGTTGCTTCCTGTAGTAATAGTTGTGCTTTTTCAGTTAGATTATTCATATGAGTCTCCTTTCTGGCACTCTAGTGTTCGAGTGCTAATATTGGTTTAAAAGAAAAGTGAAATGAATCACTTAAACGCCTTTTTAAAGCGGTCAAAGACCCCATCACTTTTCTTGGATTGAAGTTGTTCATAAAGTTCCTTGTCGGATTTTGAAACCTTCGTAGGAATTTCAATCTTCACTTCAACATAAGCATCCCCTGTTCTTGATGATTGTAAGAACGGAACACCTTTATCTTTTAATCTGAATTTTGTATTGGGTTGAGTTCCTGCTGGAATGGTTAATGAAACATCACCATGTACCGTTGGAACATCAATCACTGTACCTAAAGTTGCATCAATTGCAGAAATCGGTACTGTAATATGAATATCATTACCAGATCGAACAAAATACTTATGACTGGACACTGCAACCTCTACATAAAGATCACCCTGTGTTCCACCATTAGCACCACGTTCTCCCATACCACTCACACGCAACTGTTGCCCTGTAGCAATCCCTGCGGGAATCTTGATATCCACATCTTTCTTCTTGGTTTGAAAACCTGCACCATGGCAATCCTGACATGCCTTCGTGATGGTTTTTCCTTTACCATTACAATCGGGACACACACCTTGACTTTGGAATGTTCCAAATGGTGTACGTTGTTGTGTTGTCACATGACCTGAGCCATGACATCTTCCACATGTTTTAACATCTGATGAGCTGTGTGCTCCTGATCCATGACATGTATTACAAGTTTCATCAACTGTCAGTTTAACTGTTTTCTCAGTTCCAAAAATGGCATCCATAAAATCAACGCGCAGCGTCATGAATCGATCTTGACCGCGTTGTGGTGCATTGGGGTTACGGCGTTGACCACCACCCCCGCCACCAAAGAATGAACCAAAGATATCACCGAAGTCTCCAAAGTCACCAAATTCAGCACCACCGCCACCAAATCCTTGGTTTTGGTCAAAGGCTGCATGACCAAATTGATCATACTGACTTCGTTTTGTACTATCGCCCAGCACTTCGTAAGCTTCTTGAACTTCTTTAAACTTCTCAGTAGCATCCGCTTCTTTATTCACATCTGGATGGTATTTTTTAGCAAGACCACGGTAGGCCTTTTTAATTTCGGCCTCCGTAGCTCCCTTACTCACTCCTAGTATTTCATAATAATCTCGTTTAGACATCACTTACCTCCAAATCTGACGAATTTTTATGCTTCTGTTTTTTCTTCAAACTCTGCATCAACTACTGTATCATCAGATTCTGTTGAGCCTTCAGCACCTTCTTGTGCTTGTTGCTCATACATTGCTTGTGACATCATTTGAGCAGCTTGTTCTAAAGCTTCTAATTTTTCTTTTAGTACTTCCATATTGCCTTCGTCAAGTGCAGTCTGTAACTCATCACGTAATTTTTCAACTTCTTCTTTTTGATCTGCTTCAACTGGGTTGTTTTCATCAAGTAGTGATTGGTTGATTTGGTGAATGAATTGTTCTGCTTGGTTTTTAAGTTCTGCTTCTTCTTTCAGACGTGCATCTTCTGCTGCGTTGTCTTCTGCATCCTTAACCATTTGTTCAATTTCTTCTTCACTTAATCCTGAAGAGTTTTGGATTGTAATGGATTGTTTTTTGTTGGTTCCTTTATCTAAAGCTGAAACTGAAACAATACCGTTAACATCAATATCAAAAGTAACTTCAATTTGTGGTGTTCCACGTTTTGCAGGTGCAATACCGTCTAATTTGAAAAGACCCAATTGTTTGTTGTCTTTTGCCATTGGACGCTCCCCTTGCAATACGTTAATATCTACTGCTGGTTGGTTGTCTGCTGCTGTTGAGAAGACTTGTGATTTAGATGTAGGAATTGTTGTGTTACGTTCGATTAGAACGGTCATCACACCACCCATTGTTTCAATCCCTAATGATAATGGAGTAACGTCTAGTAATAGAACATCTTTAACATCACCTGAAATAACTCCAGCTTGGATTGCAGCACCCATTGCTACAACTTCATCAGGGTTTACTGATTTGTTAGGCTCTTTACCGAGTTCTGCTTTAACAGCTTCTACAACTGCTGGAATACGTGTTGATCCACCAACAAGTAATACTTGGTGTAAATCATTTTTTGTTAATCCTGAATCTTTCAGAGCATTACGTACAGGAATTAAAGTACGCTCTACTAATGCTTTTGTCATTTCATCAAACTTAGCACGTG
>DEPV01000040.1 GCA_002358955.1 Erysipelothrix sp. UBA3383
AGGAGTTATCGATGAGCCTAAAAAAAGAACGCATTGAGTCAACCATTAAAAAAGAGTTGGCACCCATCATAAATAACCGTCTGAATGATCCAAGTTTAAACTTTGTGAGCATTACAGATGTGAAACTGACAAATGATATGTCATTTGCCTATATTTATGTAAGCTTCTTAGAAGAGAAGAACAAAGAGAAGGGAATGCAAGCGTTACAACGCAGTAAAGGAACATTACGTTCTGAAATTGCGAAAAACCTTACAACCCGAAGAACTCCAGAACTGATCTTCAAGTTAGATGAGTCACTAGAAACTGGAAACAAAATTGAATCCATTCTAGCTCAGATCAAAGAAGAAGAGAAATAAAACAAGTTTGCCGCAGTCATAAAGATTGCGGCTTTCTTGTGCACAAAGCTACTCTATAAGCACTATTTTGAGAGTTTGAGAAAGTTTCAGACTTTCATCAAAAGCTAAAATTGTGTATAATAGACTAAGAAAGTAGGTTTTTATGAACGGAATATTATGCGTGAATAAACCGGCAGGAATGACATCATTTGATGTAGTAGCAAGAGTCCGTCGTGTTTTTGGTTCTAAAGTAGGTCACTCAGGGACCTTAGATCCCGAAGCAACAGGAGTTCTTGTCTTAGCGGTCAATAAAGCAACAAAAGCACTCAATTTTATTGGGGTTGAAAACAAAACATATGAAGGGGTTGTCCAACTTGGATTAAAGACCCATACAGGTGATATTTGGGGTGATGTTTTAGAAGAACAAGACATTCCTGATATCACAGAAGATAAGGTACAAGAAGTCCTGCAATCCTTTGTTGGAGCCATGCGACAACGAGTACCAAAAGTATCAGCAAAAAAGATTAACGGTAAGAAATCATACGATTTAGTACGTCAGAATAAAGACGTTGAACAATTGTATACCGATATTAATATTATGGAAATTAAATTTATCGCATTTGATGGCATCAACATACGATTTGAAGCAACGGTATCCAATGGAACATACATCCGTACCTTATGTGAGGATATTGCAGAGGCACTGGGAACCATCGGTACAATGAATGAGCTCAAACGTACTGTTGTTGGTGTTTATACTTTAGATGATTGTATTGAACTTGATGAACTTAACGAAGATACAGCACTTAAAAGTGTTAAAGAAGCCATTGTACTGCCTCAACTTCATGTTCCAGAATTGGAACTTGAGATTAGTCATGGCAAACGCATCCAACTTGAAACAGAATATGATGAAGTGATGCTGGATGCAGGAGAATACTTTGCAGTATATGCAAGGGAGAAAGATACGCAGTTTAAGTCTGTACGAGGATTATGGTAATGAAACAAACATATTTAAAAGATTTTATGGCTTTAGACCCTTTTGAAGCACCACTGAGTGCATGCATTGGATTTTTTGATGGATTGCATAAGGGACATCAATCACTGATTAATAAAACGATTGAAATTGCAAAAGAAACTGGTACCGAAAGTGCGATTATTACATTTTCACCCGATCCTTGGACTGTTATCAATAACAAATCTAAAGTTAATCATATTACACCAATTAAAGATAAGGTGGATGTTGCGAAATCACTGGAAGTGGATCATTTCATCACCATTCATTTTGACCATGATACAGCAAAACTCACACCACAAGAATTCATTGAGAAAATCTTACTTCGTATTAATGTAAAACACTTAATCGTAGGTGAAGATTTTAGATTTGGACACCGTGGAGCAGGGGATGTCACTTATCTTAATGAACATGCTAATATTTTCTTTGATACCCATGTTGTTACCTTTAATAAACAAGATGATGAGAAAATTGGAACGACTACAATTGTCCAAGGTATTTTAAAAGGTGATATGGAGTCTGTTAGTGCCATGTTGGGACGTGACTACCATGTTTCAGGAATTGTGATTCCTGGAAAACAACAGGGTCGTAAGATTGGATTTCCAACAGCCAATATCGATGTCGTTGATGAATATGTTATTCCAGCAGGAGGTATCTATGCAGGATACATTACCATTGATGGTATTGAACATGAAGCTGTTCTTAATATTGGATACAATCCAACGTTTAATACTAATGATTACATCTCCGTTGAGTCTTATATTTTAGATTTTGATGAAGATATTTATGGCAAACATGTAAAACAAACCTTCATTAAGCGATTGCGTGCTGAAATGAAGTTTGATAGCATCGATGCATTGGTAGAACAAATGAACAAAGATGTAATCGAAGCACGTGCAATCTTTAAGGAGCGTGATCAGAAAGATGACAATCACTGATATTACAATACGTTTGACCTTAGCCCTGGTTTTTTCTTCAATCATCGGGTATGAGCGTCAAAGGAATAAATCTGCAGCAGGACTTCGTACCCATGCACTGGTAGGTATAGCTGCAACTGCATTTGCACTGATTCAATCTCAGATTATTGCTGATTTGAATACTGTCCAAATGCTTAATCCCGATATCGCAGGACTTGTTCGAAGTGATCCTGCAAGACTGATTTCACAAGTCGTCTCAGGTATTGGGTTTTTAGGTGCGGGTACCATCATCGTTACTAAACGTAATATTTCTGGTTTAACTACTGCAGCATCCATATGGGCAACCTCAGCACTGGGTGTTTCACTGGGTATGGGGTATTACAACATCGCAATTGGAACTTTCATCGTCATGTTTTTCAT
>DEPV01000100.1:0-9294 GCA_002358955.1 Erysipelothrix sp. UBA3383
TATACGGATATGAATGCGATTCGACGCGATGAGATCTTGGATAATACTCATTCTATCTATGTTGACCAGTGGGATTGGGAACGTATTATCAGTGCTGATCAAAGAAGCATACCGTATCTTAAATCAGTGGTAATTGATTTAGTGAAGTGTATTGCTGCTACCCATGATGCATTGAAAGTAAAGTATCCAGAACTTGAAACACAGATTGATGAGAATGTTTCTTTTGTAACATCACAACAACTTGAAGATCTGTTTCCACATTTAAGTGGGGAAGAACGTGAGCAAGCTTATGTTAAAGCACACCCTACTACTTTTATCCTACAAATTGGGGATAAACTAAAATCAGGGAAACCACATGATGGACGTGCACCTGACTATGATGATTGGCAACTGAATGGTGATCTTTTGTTTTGGCATGATACTTTAGGTCGTGCGATTGAATTATCAAGCATGGGAATCCGTGTTGATAAAGAGGCGATGATGGACCAATTAACCAAGGCGGATGCTTTAGATCGTTTACAATATGATTTCCATAAGAATGTTGTGAATGAAAGCTTACCACTGACCATTGGTGGTGGACTGGGACAATCACGCATGTGTATGTTACTTTTAGGAACTGCACACATTGGTGAGGTACAAGTGTCACTGTGGGATGAGGAAACCATTGAATCTTGCAAAGGTAAGGTTACACTGCTCTAATGAGTCAACGTATTAAAACAAGTAAGGCTGATATTGCTGCTTATTGGAGTGAGCGATATCCAGAGTATCATTTGACGGATAAAGCATGTTGGCGATGTGGGATTAAGAAACGTTTGGATCGTGCCCATATTCAAGCCCATTCTATTGAAGGTCTTGATACAGCGGAGAACTTTGTATTGTTGTGTAAACATTGTCATATAGCTGCGCCCAATGTGGATCAAGCATTCTATATGTGGCACTGGTTGGAATACTATCGAAACCGTCAGTATGCTGACTTGTGGATGTTTGAAGGGATTCAATGTTTTGAGGCATTGTTTAATGTTGACTTCATACAACTTGTTAAAAAACATGAAGTTGAATTCTATGTGACATTTCAAGAAAGTCTTGTTCATGCAACACGTCACTTTGGACAGCCTTCTCTCAATCCATCAACCGTAGCATCAGTGATTCATGATGCTTTTAAATCATTAAACTTAATTGACTGAACTCCAAAGTATAACTTTGGAGTTTTTTTATCTAAATAACATGATGCACCCATTATTCAATGATATAATTTATATATAAAGAAAAGAGGTTGTTTATGCAGGTTTTAGAAAATGAGTTCCTGAAGATTGGTGTTGTTGAATTAGGATCTGAGTTGGTCAGTGTTTTTAATAAAGAATTGAATCAAGAATTGCTCTGGCAAGGGGATGATCAGTATTGGGGTGGACAAAGCCCACACTTATTTCCATTTATAGGAAAAGTTTTTGAGAATAAATATAAAGTAGATGGTGTGGAGTATGAATTACCACAACATGGTTTTTTAAGACGCCGTCATATGAGTCATGTTACAAGTACAGAGAATACATTGGTTTATCGCTTTGAGTATGATGCAGAATCATTAGCAGTGTACCCTTACAAACATGCTGTTGAGATTACTTATACATTAAATGAGAAGCGATTGGAAGTGACATGGAAGGTGATCAATCTTGATGATAAGACTATGTACTATTCCATTGGAGCCCATCCTGGCTTTAACATTGATAAGTCTCATAAGTATACTTTAGAGTATGAAGTAGATGGTAAGACACAACAAGCGATCTTGGGTAAAGGCTACTTGGATCATTTTGTAGATGTTGAAATTCAGGATATAGAAGTGGATGAGTCAACATTTATTAATGATGCAGTGATGTATACGGGATGTGAAGCTGTCAGTTTAGTTGATCAAAGCACAGGATATCGCATTCGTTGTGATTTTAAAGGGTTTGAGTACATTGCCGTATGGTCTACATTGAATACAGGAGCAATGGCACCCTTTATTTGTTTAGAACCATGGCGTGGTATTGTGGATGACTTTGGAGGTTTTAAAGACATCTCTGAAATGCGTGGGATTCAAAGTGTAAAGGTTGGAGAATCTGACTCCAATACTTATGGATTGGAGTTTTAATGATGCAAAAATTAATGATGAAGTTTCAACGGTTCATGCAAGGACGTTACGGAATTGATGTACTGGGTAAGCATTTAACGAATTTAACCTTTGTACTTTTAGTTGTAAATCTATTTTTTAGAAATGTAGTTCTTAATGCATTGGTCTTAATATTAGCAATCTATGTTAATTTTCGTATGTTCTCTAAGAAAACTTACAAGCGAAGTTCAGAAAATCGTATGTATGTACAATGGTTGCGTAAATTTAAATCGAAAACAACAAGAATTAAAGAATCTCGTAAATATAAATATTTTAAGTGTCCAGAATGTTCTTTAAACCTAAGAGCACCTCGTAAAAGAGGGGTAATCATCGTTACATGCTCCAATTGTAAACACAAATTTGAGGTAAAAACATAAGGTAGTTGTACACTTAGTTAAATATTTCACAATGACACCCCTTTCATAATTGAGATGTTCATGTCTGGTATCAATTAGTGTGAAATATTTAACAAACAGCAATACAATCTTTGATAAGTAGTCTAAAATGGTGTTGTAAGGAAGTCGTCAGAGGAGGCATATTATGACAGAAAAAGTAAAACCAATTGACAACGAAATTAATGAGCTAGTTGCTAAGGGACAAAAGGCATTAGCTGAGTATAAAGAATTAGATCAAGAAGCAATTGACTATATTGTTGCTAAGGCAAGTGTTGCCGCATTAGACCAACATGGTGTTCTTGCTAAAATGGCTGTTGAAGAAACAGGACGTGGAGTATTTGAAGATAAGGCTACAAAGAACTTATTTGCATGTGAACACGTTATTAACCATTTAAGAGATCTTAAAACTGTAGGTGTTATTTCAGAAAATGACGTTACAGGAATTACAGAAATCGCAGATCCAGTAGGTGTTATTTGTGGACTTACTCCAACAACTAACCCAACATCAACTGCAATTTTCAAAGCATTGATTGCTATTAAAACAAGAAACCCAATTATTTTCTCATTCCACCCATCCGCACAAAACTGTTCAGTAGCAGCAGCGAAAGTTGTACACGATGCAGCTGTAGCAGCTGGAGCACCTGAAAACTGTGTTCAGTGGGTTGTTAAAGGAAGCATGGCTAAGACAAGCGAATTAATGAACCACGATGGTGTTGCAACAATTCTTGCAACAGGTGGTAACGCAATGGTTAAAGCAGCTTACTCATGTGGTAAACCAGCACTTGGTGTTGGTGCAGGTAACGTACCAGCATACATGGAAAAATCATGTGACTTAGAGCAAGCAGTTAACGATATTGTTATTTCTAAAGCGTTTGATAACGGAATGATCTGTGCTTCAGAACAAGCTGTTATTATTGATGCACCAATTTATGAACGTGCAGTAGAACGTTTCAAAGAATATAACGTTCACTTCTTATCACCAGCAGACAAGAAAAAAGTTGAAACATTCATGTTTGGTGTAAGCAGTTCAGATAAGAACTACGCAGATGCAGTTCTAAATGCAGATGTTGTTGGTAAATCAGCAGAATGGATTGCAGAGCAAGCAGGTGTTAAAGTACCTAAGAATACAGTAATCCTTGCAGCTGAGTGTAAACAAGTTGGACCTAAAGAAGTTTTAACTCGTGAGAAATTATCACCAGTACTTGCAGTATTAAAATCAAAAGATTCAAAAGAAGGTATTCAATTAGCTGTAGAAATGGTTCAATTCAACGGAATGGGTCACTCTGCTGCAATTCATACTAAATCAAAAGAACTTTCAGAAGAATTCGGTAAAGCAGTTCCTGCAATCCGTATCATCTGGAACTCACCATCTACATTTGGTGGAATTGGAAACGTATATAACGACTTCATTCCTTCATTAACACTAGGTTGTGGATCATACGGTAAAAACTCTGTTGGTGACAACGTAGGTGCTGTACATCTATTAAACGTTAAAAAAGTGGGGAGACGTAATAACAATATGCAATGGTTCAAAGTTCCTGAAAAAATCTACTTCGAAAGAAACTCAGTACGTTACTTAAGAGAAATGAAAAACGTAGAACGCGTTATGGTTGTTACTGATAAAGCAATGGTTGACTTAGGTCTTTACAACATTGTTGTAGAACAATTAAAATCACGTTCAAACAACGTTCAAATTCAATTGTTTGCAGATGTTGAACCAAACCCTTCATTACACACAGTAAATAAAGGTGCTGCAATGATGAACAACTTCCAACCAGATACAATTATTGCTCTGGGTGGTGGATCACCAATGGATGCTGCTAAGATTATGTGGATGTTCTACGAACACCCTGAAGTAGTATTCGATGATCTAAAACAAAAATTCATTGATATCCGTAAACGTGCATTCAAATACCCACCACTGGGAGATAAAGCACAAATGGTATGTATCCCTACAACATCAGGAACAGGTGCAGAAGTTACACCGTTTGCTGTTATTACAGATACAGACAACAACAAGAAATACCCACTAGCTGACTACTCATTACTACCAAACGTAGCAATCATTGACCCATTATTTGTTGAAAACTTACCAGCAATGGTTACAGCGGATACAGGTATGGACGTTCTAACTCACGCTACTGAAGCATTTGTTTCTGTATTTGCTTCTGACTATACAGATGGTCTATGTATCCAAGCAATTCAAATGGTGTTTGAATACTTAGAACGAAGTGTTAAATACGGTGCTGATGACCTTGAAGCACGCGAGAAAATGCATAATGCATCAACTCTAGCAGGTATGGCATTTGGTAATGCGTTCTTAGGAATGAACCACTCCCTAGCACACAAGATTGGTGGACACTGGACAGTGCCTCATGGACGTATTAATGCGATCTTGATGCCACATGTTATCCGTTATAACGGAACATTCCCAGAAAAACCAGGAATGTGGCCAAAATATGGAGTCTACCGTGCAAACGAACGTTATGCTCAATTAGCACGAATCCTTGGACTACCAGCTTCAACAACTGAAGAAGGTGTTGAAAGTTATGCACAAGCATGTCATGATCTAGCAGTTAAACTTGGCATTAAGATGTCATTTAAAGAACAAGACATGGACAAGAAGAAATTCGATTCCCTAAAAGAAGAGATTGCTTACTTAGCATATGAAGACCAATGTTCTCCATGTAACCCTCGTCTACCAATGATTGACCACATGGTTGAAATCTTAGACAAAGCTTACGAAGGAAAATAATCAAACACAAAGACACTGCCCAGCAGTGTCTTTTCTTATGTCAAAGTCATTTGTCATACCTTATAATAGAGATGACAAACACATTGGATAGACAGATATCATTAACTTACGCATAGTGAGTATGGAGGTGGACAATGGAAGTACACAAACAAATAAAATCACATCGGCTTAGTGCAGGATTATCGCAAGAAGATCTAGCGGAGAAAATCTATGTTACACGACAAAGTGTATCAAACTGGGAAACAGGGAAAACATATCCTGATCTTCATAGTTTGTTAGCATTGAGTCAATTGTTTGATATTACATTAGATGCCTTGGTAAAAGGAGATATTGATATCATGAAAGATAAGATTGAGAATGCAGAAGCAAAACGATTTACCAATGTGAGTATTATTTTTGCGATACTATCAATAGTTATGTTGACTACGATCGCGCCACTTTACATCTACTTAGGAATACCCGGACTCTTTGCATGGGGTGTGATTGTGGTGATGACCATGGCATATTCTCTATATGTAGAGCGATTGAAGAAGACATACAACATCCAAACATATAAAGAAATACGAGACTTTATGGATGGTAAACAGTTGGATGAAATACGAGAAGAGTGTTCAAGTTTTTCTAATACTGCAAGTATTATTACTAAAATGTTGATAGGTGCAATCGTTGGCTTTGCGCTAACTTATATTATGATGATGATTTTAAGTTAGGCCAAATATCATACTAAAAGACTTTTTCATAGATACTTAATGAAAAGGTCTTTTTGATATGAAAATCGTGGATATCAAAATGTTGTTAAGCTTCGATTAACTTTAAATTAATTCAATCCATATACACACACTTAAAATCGAATTATGATATACTAAACTTGAAAAATTTAGGAGGAACAATATATGTCAACACCACATATCAATGCAAACAAAGGCGATATCGCTAAAGTTGTATTAATGCCCGGAGATCCACTTCGTGCAAAATTTATTGCTGAAACATTCTTAGAGGATGTTGTTCAGTTTAACGATGTTCGTAACATGTTTGGTTACACAGGAACTTACAAAGGAACTAAAGTTTCTGTAATGGGTTCAGGAATGGGACAACCAAGTATCGGAATTTACTCACACGAGCTTTACTCAAAGTTTGATGTTGAAGCAATCATCCGTATTGGATCTGCTGGATCTTATGTTGAAAGTGCAAAAGTATATGATGTTATCTTGGCTGACAGTGCTTTCTCAGAATCAAGCTTTGCTAAAGTAGCATTCAACATTGAAGAAGATATTCTATTACCTTCAGCAGAATTAAACCAATTAATTACTGAAAGTGCAGAAAGTTTAAACATTCCAATGCATACAGAACGCGTTCACTCAAGTGATGTATTCTACCGTGATTCAGGACGTGTATGGACTGATCTAGTAAGAGATCATGAAGTTGCATGTGTTGAGATGGAATCATTTGCTTTATTTGCAAACGCACAACACTTAGGTAAAAAAGCAGCGTGTTTATTAACCATTTCAGATTCATTTGTAACTCGTGAGATTACAAGTGCTGAAACACGTCAAACAGCATTCACTGCAATGATGGAAATTGCTTTAGACGCAGCAATTAAATTATAAAACCAAAATAAAACGCCCGTAACAGGGCGTTTTTGCTATTTTAGGATGTCTAATAGATCATAAGGTGTTTCTAAAACAAAGTCGATTTCATCCATTCCTTCTCTGGATACATTACCCCAAGATGCAAGGGCAAAGTAAGCACCTGCTGATTTTGCACATTGATAATCATAGAAGGAATCACCAACATACAAGCAGGTTTTAGGATCCTCTTTCATTAAGTCTAGGCACTTTAATAATGGATCAGGATGGGGTTTGTGAAGTTCTGTATCATCAGCTAATACAGCATGTTCAAAATATTGAATTAAACCATTGTCCGTAAAGTCGATTAAATATTGTTTTCTCATCTTCGAAGATACGATTCCAATTGGGAAGTTTTTATCATGCAACTGATGAATGACTTCACCAAAACCTTCAAAGATACCCGGTTTATGGGGATATTCGTTAACATATTGAACCCAACGTGGGTAATGTTCTAGATCAATTTCTAATTTACGTAAAACATTATGTCCGGTATAAGCTGTTAAATGAACTAAGTCATCATAGGTCATATCAACACCTTTAACTTCTTTAACGATTTCTATTAAGGGATAGACATTCTGAGCAAATGTATCCAAAATCGTACCATCAATATCAAATACTACAGATTTTATTTTCATAATGAATCCTCGCTTTTAAGATATTATATCATGCTTGGTCAATTATTTCGTTTACATTTGTGCATGAGTCTTGTCAAGAGTTAAGAACTGTGATAAACTACAAATGTAAACGTTAGAAAAGAGGACATACCGATGAGCACTAAAACAAAGACATACTCAATTGAAGGAATGACTTGTTCACACTGTGAAGCAAGAGTTCTGAATGCTTTAAATCAAGTGGAAGCACTTGAGGATGTAAAGATTAACCTTGCAAGTAAAGGGGCTACAGTTAAATTCAAAGAAGCAATTGATGATGGACTCAATAAAGATGCTGTGCAAGCAGTGGGGTATGAAGTTCAATAACGATTAGTATTAATAATAAATTATGATGGAGGAATCGAAGATGGAAAACTTAGTAAAAACATATGAAATTAAAGGCATGACATGTTCGTCATGTCAATCACACATTCAAAGTGCTTTATCAAAGTTGGATGAAGTAGAAAGTGCTGATGTTAACTTGATGACCAATCAAGCACGAGTGCAATTTAAAAATGAAATTAATGATGATTTGGTTGTTAAAAGTGTAGAGGCGGTTGGGTATGAAGTTGATCTCAGTGCTGCTGAGACTTTAAAGACAATTGATTTAAAGATTGTGGATATGACATGTTCTTCATGTGTTGCAAACATTGAAGGTGCACTGAATCATACTGAAGGAATTGATCATGCGGTTGTTAACTTGATGGCAGAAAAAGCACAAGTGACATATGATCCTTCAATGATTAAATTAGTGGATATCATTGCTGTTATTGAAGGGCAAGGATATGGTGCGATGCGTCTGGAAGATGTGGTTGAACTGGATGAAGATGAAGTTCTATTGCTTCAAAAAGAAGAGAAGCGAAGCCTGATTATCAGTTTGGTATTAGGGGTACTCATTCTTTATATTACAATGGGGCAAATGTTACCTGTGAAATTATGGGTTCCAGGATTTATTAATCCAGATACTGCATCAATGAACTATGCGATTGTACAGTTATTAATTACAATTCCTGTTATTTACCTCAGTCGTAAGATCTTTACACGAGGGTTTAAGACATTATGGAAACGCAATCCTAATATGGATTCCTTAGTTGCATTAGGTACAGGGGCTGCAATTGTTTATTCATTCTTTGGAATGTGGAAGATTGCTCAAGGTGATATTGGTTATGCTCATCACTTATACTTTGAATCTGCAGTTGTTATTTTAGCGCTGATCAGTCTTGGTAAGTATATGGAGAATATCTCCAAGGCGAAAACAAGCAGTGCGATTAAAGCCTTATTAAACTTAAAACCTGAAACAACCATTCTTTTAAGAGATGGTGTTGAAGTTGAGATTGATGCCGATGAGATTGCACTGGGAGATCACTTAGTGGTTAAACCAGGGACTGCTATTCCAATGGATGCGAAAATTATCTCAGGACATAGTTCTGTGGATGAATCGATGTTAACGGGGGAAAGTTTACCGATTGATAAAGTTGTTGGCGATGAAGTTATTATGGGTACCATGAACATCAATGGACGTTTAGTCATTGAAGTTACGGTTGAAGCACATGATACAAAACTGGCAAATATTATTAGTCTTGTAGAAAATGCTCAAAATGAAAAAGCACCAATTTCTAAAATGGTAGATAAGGTTGCTGGAGTGTTTGTACCGGTAGTTATTGTAATTGCAATTGTTGCAGGGTTGTTCTGGTATTTCTATACAGGTGATATTGAATTAGCA
>DEPV01000100.1:9417-15842 GCA_002358955.1 Erysipelothrix sp. UBA3383
AGTTTAGAAGAAGCAAGTCACATTGATACAGTAGTCTTTGATAAGACTGGAACACTGACACATGGAGAGCCGGTTGTAACTGATATTATCTCTTCATTAAGTGATGCTGAGTTCTTAAGTTTAATAGGATCTGTAGAGACCATGTCAGAGCATCCACTTGCTCAAGCCATTGTTAAAAAGGCTCAGGAAGATGCAGTTGAGTTTAAAGAAGTATTAGACTTTAATAACATCGTTGGTCATGGTATTGAAGCAAGTATTGATGGCAAAGCGATCTATGTTGGTAATGAGAAGTTAATGAGACTTAAAAATGTTGAGATGGGATCTTATGCTCAACAAATTGAAAACTTATCCAAAGAAGGTAAGACTGCAATGCTAGCTGCATATGATGGAGTAGCAATTGGTTTAATTGCAGTTGCAGATACTGTTAAAGATGAGTCACGTAAAACTGTTATAGATCTATTAGCTATGGGTATGGATGTGATTATGATGAGTGGTGATCACCAGATTACTGCTGAAGCGATTGCTCACTCCATTGGTATTACACATGTCTTAGCTGAGGTTTTACCAGAAGATAAGGCGAGTCATGTGAAGGCACTTCAAGATCAAGGCAAACATGTCATGATGGTTGGGGATGGTATTAATGATGCTATTGCATTGGTACAATCTGATGTTGGTGTAGCTGTTGGTACGGGTACTGATGTTGCGATTGAATCTGCTAACTTAGTATTGATGAAAGATGATATCTCTGATGTTGTATCAGCGGTTAGATTATCACGCAGTACCATGAAGAATATTAAACAAAACTTATTCTGGGCATTTGCGTATAATGTGGTTGGTATTCCATTCGCTGCCGGGGTCTTTAAATTACTCTTTAATGGACCACTTCTGAATCCAATGATTGCAGGAGCAGCGATGGCATTTAGTTCAGTTTCAGTTGTTATGAACGCCTTACGATTAAAACGTACTAAAATTTAATCAAGAATTGAAGAACTGGGGGTATTTGCCTCCAGTTTTTTGTATTTTGCAAATGAAAATATTTTCAAGTATAAACATGTGTAGTATAATAAGGGCAAGAGGAACAAGGTAAATATGAAGACACAAAACAATTCATTATTTCAAAAAAAGCTGATTAAAAAACATCTGCTTGTTGCATTGGGTCTTTTGCTTTACATTGCAATCTTACAAGTAAGCGGGATTTATTCTCCCCTATGGTTTATGAGTGGTATACAGATGCCAACCACAGGTATGAGTCGGGCTTGGATACAAGCAGTGCAAGGGAATTTTAAAGCAGCATTTGCTTATCATTTGCTCTTTCCTTTAGGTCCTGTTTTAGCCATAGTAATTTACCGCTACTATTTGTTCTTAGAGAAAAAGGATTTGAACAGGGCGATTATGATAAGTGTGATATTCTTCATTTATCAGATGTTTCGCTGGTTCTAGAAAAGAGGGAAATATGGATAGAAATCAAATTATTGATATGTACTTAATGAATAACTCAAAGTACTTTCCAAACATGAGTTTAGGCTTAGTACGAAGTAAGTTGGAATCACTCAACGAAAGTCAGTTGATGGGACTGGGAGGTCTTGATTTAAAAGATCCAACAATGATGTTAATTGTATCTGTGGTTGCAGGTACATTGGGTATTGACCGCTTCTTAATTGGTGATTTTGGAATGGGGATTCTGAAATTACTAACGATGGGAGTTTGTGGAATCATGAGTATTGTGGATTGGTTCCTCATTAGTAATCGTACAAAGGATAAAAACCTCGCTAAATTAATGGCGATTTACTAAGTCCTTCAAAAGACTGTAGATAAATAATCTACGGTCTTTTTTATGCTTGTCCATTTGCATTGCATCTTGGTTAATGGTGAGAATATGGTAAACTAGTAGAGAAAGATAAGAGGTGGTTGTTTATGTTTTATGATAAAGTACAAAGCTCCGTAGAATTTGTTCAATCCAAGGTTTCAAGTAAGCCGACAGTTGGAATTATTTTAGGAAGCGGACTTGGAAGTTTGGTAGATCGCATTCAAGTGAGTGATGTGATTCCTTACTCAGAGATTCCAGGATTTCCGGTATCATCACTGGAAGGACATGAAGGGAATTTAGTCTTTGGTACGATTGGGGAATACCAACTGATGGTCATGCAAGGACGTTTCCACAGTTATGAAGGATTTGCAATGAAGGAAACGACATATCCTTTATTCATGATGCAGTTAATGGGAGTCACACATTTACTGGTTACTAATGCATGTGGTGGTATTAACCCATCCTTTAAGCCAGGGGATTTAATGATCATTGAAGATTTCATTAATGGTGTAAGTACCAACCCATTGGTAGGACCTAACGATGAGCGTTTTGGACCACGTTTCCCAGATATGTCAGATCCATACAATACAGATTTTAGAACACTGGCACGTAAAATTGGAGATGATTTAGGGATTGATTATAAAGAGGGTGTGTATGCATTCTTCCAAGGACCTTACTATGAAACTCGTGCTGAGATTCGTATGTATGGTAAATTAGGAGCGGATGCGATTGGTATGTCAACAGTACCTGAGACCATTGTTTCTAACTATTTAGGAATTAAGACACTTGGTATCTCATGCATTACCAATATGGCAACAGGGCTAAGAGATGGGAAACACTCTCATGCTGAAGTTGTAGAGATTGCTAATAAAGCAAGTGAGACATTAACAAACTGGGTAGAACAAATTCTATTATCAGGACAACTATAATAAAGAATAAAGGCATGGTAGCAATATCATGTCTTTCTCTTAGAGAATAAGGGAGTACTTATGAAACGATTAAAAGTAATACTCATCGCTTTACTAGTCTTATTACTTGTTGCAAGTGGTATCGGAGTAAGATATTTTGAGAAGGCACACCAAAAGGAAAATATGACACTGAATGTGGAACCTTTTGGTGACTACTTTTATAGGCATGAAGGAAACAGTTTGTATGAATCCAACTTATTGGGTAAACCATATTCTGACTTCATGGCTAATGATAAGTTAGAACTCTTAGAGAAATATCAACAAGGGATTGGTGAACAGTGGCTCTATAAATACATGAGTCGCCAACTTCATTTTTGGGATATTCTGTTTATGAGAATTGATCATTTAGATACCCTAAAGTTCAAATTCTCCGATACTAAAATTGTCTACAGAGCAAATAGTGATATTAATAATTTTACGTTACAAACAACGATTACTTATGAGAACAAAGGAATGCGACTGTTTAAAACTAAAGGAGTTCATGAGAATGACTATGAGATCGTCAATCTGCAGATTAGCTTCTTTATCGATGGTGATAATAAACTCCACTATATAAATGATACGACTCCTGAGCAAGCCTACCTTGATGCTGAGCAAGAACAGGGTGGTAAGCGTGGTGATGATAAGCTTGATGGTTTGTATGATATGAATAATAATACCTTGCGAGTTCGTGGGGTCGAAGGACAGCCCTGGATTGAAACTCCAGTCTTGACTGAAGAGTTTTCTGTTCAAGCTAAGGGTTGGTATGTAGGGGATCAAAGACTCTTAGTTCAAGATGAAAAGATTGCAATTCTACACGGTAATCAAGGACTCTTTATTACCTTAAGTTATGATTCTGGGAAGACATGGGTAACTAAAGAAATTCTCAGTTCAAAATATGAATTGGGAGGTCTTGGTTTTGCGAAGATCTCAATCGAAGATGATAACATTATTGTAGTTGCTGATCATCATGTAGCGATGAATTCTTATATTGCGAGTTACCATCAGAGTTTGGATGGTGGGAATACTTGGAATAACACAGAAATTAAGAATGAATCTGTTAGGTTTTATGGCATTTCAATTTTAAATCAGAAAGACATATTCTATACAGAGAATGATGATCCCATTTTATATCACACTTCAGATTTAGGAGAAACCATAAATCGTATTGAACTTCCTAAAACAGATACTATAGAAGGGCCTTATAAAGAATCTAGTTTAGAGTGGGAAGAAGTATATCGACAAGCCCATCCACCCTATATTGAAGATGGTCGTTACTATGTTGTTTTAGCTCAAGGTGAAATGAGGGATTACAAAGACCAATCTGCTATTCTTTATTATAGTGAAGATCAAGGAAAGACATGGCAGTTTAAAGAACATTATGTGTGGCCAGAACAAAAAGTTGTTGAACCTAACTGATTGGTGGTAAACTGTAGTTAGAAGAAGTGAGGTTGTTGACCAATGAAACATATCATATTTATTAAAACCATTAAGGATGAAAACGATGTTGAGAAATTGACAGAAGCATTGAATGAAACGCGTGCTGTCTTTAGTATTAGCATACCTAATAGCTGTGTTACAGTTGAAGGATCCAATGATATTTTGCATCATGCAAAGCAAGTCATACAAAGTTTAGGTTTTATCATAGAATAGAAGAAAGCACCAAAGACTGGTGCTTTTTCCATTCCTGGGAGTGAATTAAAGAATTATTTCACAAATGAGACACAGAAAATCTATAAACATGTGTAAAATTGGAAAATACTGTGAATGAACGGATATTCAATTGTAGTAAAGGCATATGTTTGGTATAATTGTTTGGTAAATTAAGGAGGCAATTTATGACAAAGAGAACGCTCAACGATTTAGATGTAGCTGGAAAACGTGTCATTGTACGTGTTGACTTCAACGTTCCACTAGTTGATGGTGTAATTAGTGATGACAACCGTATCCTTGGTGCGTTGCCAACGATCAAATATCTCGTAGACAACAAAGCGAAAGTAATCCTGATGTCACACTTAGGAAAAGTGAATCATAAGGATACAGAAAAAGCAGAAGCAGACAAGAAGAAAAACGATCTTGCTCCAGTTGCTGTACGACTACAAGAGTTATTGCCTGAAACAAAAGTAACGTTTGTTCCAGTAACTCGCGGAGAGGCATTAGAAGATGCAGTGGCACAATTAAACGACAGTGAAATTGTACTGATGCAAAACACACGCTACGAAGCGGGTGAAAGTAAAAATGATGCTAAACTGGCAGAGTATTGGGCAAGCTTAGGTGATCTATTTGTTACTGATGCATTTGGATCAGTACATAGAGCACATGCATCGACAGTAGGTATTGCAAATGTATTACCTTCAGCACTAGGTTTCTTAGTAGAGAAAGAAGTTAAATTCTTATCTGAAGCAATCTATGCTCCACAACGTCCATTCGTGGCAATCTTAGGTGGTGCTAAAGTAAGTGATAAGATCAAAGTTATTGATAACTTACTGGATGTTGCTGACAAAGTTATTGTTGGTGGAGGAATGGCTTATACATTCTTCAAAGCAATGGGTTATGAAATCGGAACTTCTTTAGTAGAGATGGACCGTATTGACATTGCTAAAGCAATTATTGAAAAAGCAGGGGACAAGTTAATCTTACCTGTAGACTCAGTAGCTGCTAAAGCATTTGCTGCAGATGCTGAACCAGTGGTTTACGATGCAGATAAAATGCCAACAGACATGATGGGATTAGATATTGGACCTAAATCAGTAGAACTATTCAAAGCAGCTCTTGCAGATGCTAAGACAGTTGTATGGAATGGACCAATGGGAGTATTCGAATTCCCTTCATTCGCAAACGGTACATTAGAGATCTGTAAAGCTATTACAGAAATCCCTAACGTATTAAGTGTTATTGGTGGTGGCGATAGTGCTGCTGCTGCAATCCAACTTGGATTCAAAGACCAAATTACACACATCTCAACAGGTGGTGGTGCAAGTTTAGAATTTATGGAAGGAAAAGAATTGCCAGGGATTGCTGCAATTCAAGACAAATAAAACAATGAGAAAACCAATTATTTTCGGAAACTGGAAGATGAACAAAAACAACGCAGAAGCTAAAGCTTTCTTCGAAGGTGTTGATTCATACGCAACTGACAAAGCAGACTTTGGAGTTGCTGTTCCTTTTACAACTTTAGCAACATCAGTAGAGTACGCTTCAAAAGTACACGTTGCAGCTGAAAACGTACACTGGGCAGCAAGTGGTGCTTATACTGGAGAAATCTCAGTATCAATGCTTGCAGAGTTAGGTGTTAAATGGGTAGTTCTAGGACACTCAGAGCGTCGTCAGTACTTCAATGAAACAGACGAAGATGTAAACAAGAAAACTGCTGTAGTAATCGAAGCAGGAATGACTCCAATCGTATGTGTTGGTGAATCATTAGAGCAATACGAAACAGGAAATACAGAATCTGTAGTTCGTGCACAAGTTTCAGGAGCATTAAACGGCTTAGCAGCTGATGCTGTTGCAAACATTGTTATTGCATACGAACCAGTTTGGGCAATCGGTACAGGGAAATCTGCTACTGTTCAAATCGCTCAAGACACATGTGCAATTGTACGTGATGAAGTTCGTAACTTATTTGGAGCAGATGCTGCTGATGCAGTTCGTATCCAATACGGTGGATCAGT
>DEPV01000127.1:0-13947 GCA_002358955.1 Erysipelothrix sp. UBA3383
TGAAACAGCAGGGTCAGTGACTACTTACTATGTTAAAGATGGTAAAATGTACGCTGATTTAGATGGTACTAAAATTGCGATGCCATTTACTGAAGAAGATGATCTTGCACCCTTTATGATGACACCGGACTTGGATGTAAGTTCAATCTTATCAACATTTGATGAGAGTCAGTTTGATATTACAGAATCAGGTGGTAAGATTATTTACACAATGAAGATCACTAAAGACATGCTAGTTTTCACTACTATGGGTGATGGTGAATTGAAGCTTACTGTTGATAAAAAAACTTCTAAGTTAGAGGTTTATGCACTTGATATTGAAGGTGATGGAACTAAGACCAAATTTGAAATTAGATATGCTGGTACAAGTCCTATCGAATTTCCTGATTTTTCTGATTATATCAGTACTCCCTAAATTTCCAAACGATTCTGAGGTTAATGTAAAACTAATCCATACGGATTTATGTTCGATATTATAAAAACACTGTTATAAGCTCATATTACTAAGACAAACCTGCTGAGAAGCGGGTTTGTTTTAGTATTCAACTGTTATTTTCTGACTTTTTTGTTTTGTGGTTCTTGCTTATTGAAGTAGAAAATCATAACTTTTTGGTAGACGATCTTACAAAGTATTACTTCTTAAAATCTGGGTATATTTGTGTATTATAGTCCCCCAAGAAGCTTCTTATTTACCCAAGTAATCTACAGCTTAGTAAAGTGGGCTAGTGGTGATGGTGTTTTTCCACCCATAACAAGAGGTCAGTATCAGAACTGACTACTATTCAATTCGTAGATGAAGTATAATAAAAAGAAGTGGAGGTGTTGACTTGATTTGTGAGATAGCATTAGACGAAGGCTTGAATTCACTTCAAATATTCAGAGATACCTCAACCATAGAAATTTTTATTAATGGTGCTAAGTATACGATGCCCTCACGATTCTTTCCGAAAACAATCGAAGGGAATGTCTGCATTGAATCTTCAGATTCGTTATCGATTGAAATGTATGCACTAAAGGAGCGGTCAAATGATTTATAGCATTGGTGAAATGATTATTGATTTTATGCAAGAAGGTAATAATTTTGTACCCTATCCTGGGGGAGCACCAGCAAATGTCGCGATTCACGCTAAGAAGCCAGGAGCTCAGGCCTATTTTGTAGGGAAGTTGAGTAATGATAATTTTGGAACTCAGTTGAAGTCTTTTCTTCATGATAATGATGTTTACTATGATCTGGCCTTGAGTGAGAAATCAACAACTTTAGCAATGGTCAGTCATGATCAAGGGGAACGATCATTTAGATTTTATCGAGATAATACTGCAGACCTTGATTTAAGTGTGAATGATATTGATACCATTCCTTTTAAAAAAGATGATATTCTCCATTTCTGTTCTTTGGGACTTGTTGATGATGGAACAACTTATGAAGCTCATCTTCATGCTATTCATAGTTGTAAGGAGCTAGGGGGTTATATCAGCTTTGATGTTAATCTTAGACCCTTACTGTGGAAAGATTTAGAACTTGCTAAAAGCAAAACACTGAAACTGATTGATGAGTGTGACATTGTTAAAGTTAATGAGGAAGAATTGTATTGGTTAACAGGAACCACAGATGTTGAAGAAGGTTTAAACAAGCTTCAAACAAAAGCTCAAGTTGTTATCTGTACACAAGGTGATAAAGGACCTGTTGTCCTTAAGACGGATGGTACTTATATATCAAAGAAGGTACCAGTTGTTGAACAAGTTGATACAACAGGGGCTGGAGATAGTTTTACGGCAATGATTTTATCATCACTGTCAAAATCGTTATTATCATTTGATCAATGGCAAAAAGATGAACTGAAACATGCTGTAGAACATGCTACATTGATCAGTGCTCAGGTGGTTACATACAAAGGTGCAATCCCTGATATTAGTTACTAATTATTAATCTAAACTTAATATTAAATTTCAAAATAGGAAGCTCGGGCTTCCTTTTCTGTTACTTCTTGAAAAGTAGTGATATTAATTTAAAGAAAATATAAAATTTTGAATGGAGCAATGAATTAATTGTGTCTGTCAAACCCCTAAAAAAGTAGCATGTTAATAACTCATTTAATGAAACGTTGAAACTTTTTTAGATGTGTTGAATTGCACCCTTATAAAACAAATAAAATACATAAGATACAATAATAATCACGGCCGTACATATCGTTTAACTTATATAAAATCACTTGCTTGTGATGGGGAGTATACGATTAAACAAGCCGCAAGTAAAATCTTTATATCTATCAAAATTGCTTTGAAATTGCAGTAAAAATTATTTTTTATCTCAAGAAAAAAGTAAATGGTGATAAAATTATTGTAGATGTGCTTGTGGAAGGGTGATGATTATGAAGGGTTTAGTAAGTGCTAAGGCAGAACGAATACTCAATATAATGGAATATACATTGTATCGTGATAATGTTTCATTTGAGGCGATCATGGAACTTAATCATTGCAGTAAAGCTACGGCCAAAGCAGATATCAACTATTTATATACAGAGTGGCAAGAACAATTAAACATGACGCTGGATGATCACAGTTTTAAAATTGATAATGATTCGATGGGTGATTTAATGGAGATTAAATTCAGCTTACTACAAGATGAAATCACTATTAAAGTATTGATGAATGTTTACTTTAATCCCAATCATACTGTTTACGATCATGCATTAGACCTTGGATATAGCGAGTCCTATTTAAGAAAACAAATTATGAAAATTAATGGGTTTCTAAAGAGTATTGGGGCAAGCATTCAGTATCATAAAATTGGGGATGACTCTACGGTAAGTTTGGATACCAATAATCAAGTCGCTTTGATGCACTTTATGACGAATCTATTTATTGCTGCTAATTATTCAGATGTTATCAAGCTTGATTTGGATTATGATGATAGTGTATTTTCGGAATTTCTAAAGGAGATGAATCTACAGGTTACGATCCATATGGAAGAGTACTTAAAAGTATTAGGTTTCATCACTCATGTACGCTATGATCAAAAAATCATCACACGTAGACAAATGAGATTACGCTATGAAGCAATCTATAGTGATATGAATTTTCAAATATTCTATTCAGAATTTCAAGATAGTTTAGAGGCGGAGCTAAGCTCTTATTTTGGTGAGGATTATATCCTTCAACATCAGGCAGACTTCAAGGGTGTTGCGGATGTCTTAATGGGACTTATTTTACGTATGATGGTATCTCCAGGTAATGTCGATAGTTTATTCAATCGGTATAATATCTTTTATAAAAGATTTGCCGTTCAACATACACGTGGCCATCGCATCTTTAATCGGGCATTGCATCGATATTCAAGCATCGTTAAAAGAGACTTCAGTGATTATTATGGGGAGATTATGTATCACCTGTATGTATACCTACCTAACATTCGTCCTAAAACCAGTTATGTAGTTGGGGTCTACAGTGATTTAGGACTAACGCATGCTTACTCCTTGCTTCAATTCTTTGAAACTCATTTCCCCATCCTTAACGTGAGTGTTTATGATGAGGCAGAAGATTATGACTTTGTTTTTACCACTAAAAGAGTGGATGCTATCAATTCCTATTATGAGGCAGTATCCATCAACGATATTTTAGGTAAGGAAGACATTGCACTTATTTATGCGACTATCTACAACCGTTTTACAGAAATCCTTGATTTGGATTCATATTAAAAATAACACCTTCTTAGTATTGAGATTAAGAAGGTGTTATTAACTATTATTGAGTGGGTATATTATTTTCTGGATTTAGAACTTGTTTAATCAGGTAGACACTTTTGTCAGTAACACGTTTGATGTAAGAACTGATTTGATCATAGCTAAAAACAGTCAATGGTCCTTTAAAAAGTGTTTGTATATCTTCTTGTAATTCACTAAGAAGCTTACTGATATCATCTGGGTAAGGTTGTTTAAGGGTAGAACTGTAATTGCTCGGGTCTAGATTTTCAATTTGAGTTTGTGCATCTTTAAATTCTTTAAGAAGTAAGGTGTTTAACCTTAAAAAATCCTGGATGTATTCATCATGTTTTTCAGGTTTCACTTCTATTAGTGTTTTAAGCCAAGGTGAGAAAAATCCTTGCATCCACATATCATCTGCAATTAAATGACAGTAATATCCCAGTAGAAATTCAGATTCAGGATTTCCTTGTGCAGACCAAAATCGTTCATAGTCGACATGCCGTGTAAAGGTAAGCGGATCACCACTGAAATAATGCGTATCAGTTTTATTTAAAGTGGCATCGGCAGCAACACATCCTATAAGAAAGGCATTTTTATTTTCTAAATCAATGCGTTTTAATACTTCAACGCCAATAATAGCATGCATGACTCGGGAACCCATATCATCCACCTCGTTTCTGTTTTCTCATTATACCATGCATGAAGATCCAGAGTTATCATAAACAAATGTTTTTATGTGTGTAAGGAAGAAGGTCAATCAGTTGACAGATAACGTGTACAGATGTAAACTATAATTATAAAGGAGGCAATATTATGACAGATAAACATCAAGAACATAATCATAATAATCACTCAGATCACGGTCATTCTAATCACGGTCATTCTAATCACGATCATTCAGGCCACGATCATTCAGGCCACGATCATTCAGGCCACGATCATTCAGGCCATGATCATTCAGGCCACGCTCAAGTCTTTAAGAAAAAATTCTATATCTCATTAATCTTTGGAGTGCCCATTCTTTTCCTAGCTCCTATGATGGGAATTACTTTACCATTCCAATTCTCATTTACTGGTAGTGATACAGTAGTAGCAGTACTTGCTACGATACTGTTTATCTACGGAGGAGAACCATTTCTAAGTGGTGCTAAGGATGAGCTAAAAAGTAAGAATCCTGCCATGATGACTTTAGTATCGCTGGGTATTTCAGTGGCTTATGGGTACAGTATGTTTGCATACTTCAGCAATACATTCATGAGTGGCAATGCCCATGTCATGGATTTCTTCTGGGAGTTAAGTAGTTTGATCCTTATCATGCTATTGGGTCACTGGATTGAAATGGATGCAATTAGTAATGCAGGTAATGCACTTCAAAAGATGGCAGAACTTTTACCAAGTGAAGCAGTTGTCATTTATGAAGATGGCTCTACAAAAACACTTCCACTACAAGATGTTCATATTGGAGATATTTTACTGGTAGGTGGTGGGGAGAACATACCTGCAGATGGTGAAATCATTCAAGGACAAACAACTGTTAACGAGTCTATGATTACAGGAGAATCACTTGGTGTTGAAAAACATGTGGGTGATAAAGTCATTGGTGGTGCTGTGAATGGTTCTGGTACCATCCATCTGAAAGTAACAGGTACTGGATCATCAGGGTATCTCGCCCAAGTTATGGATCTTGTAGAACAGGCATCCAGTGATAAATCTAAAGCCGAGTCGATGGCTGATAAAGTTGCACAATGGCTTTTCTACATTGCTCTTGTCAGTGGTCTAATTACTCTTGTTATATGGACCTTAACATCCGGTATTAATACAGGAATTGAACGTGTTGTAACGGTCCTTGTCATTGCATGTCCCCATGCATTGGGACTTGCAATTCCACTGGTAACAGCACGCTCAACATCACTGGGTGCACAAAATGGATTGCTGGTTAAATCAAGACAAGCACTTGAAACAGCAACCCATGTTGAATATGTCATGATGGATAAAACAGGTACCCTAACGCAAGGTAACTTTGAAGTAATGGGGCTTGAGTCCAATCATCAAGATTATTCTGAAGATAAGGTACTATCATACTTATCAGCACTAGAACAATCCTCATCACACCCCCTTGCTTTAGGAATTCTTAAGGAAGCAAAAGATCGTGGAGTTACTTATGATCATGCACAAGATGTCCAAAATATTGCAGGTGTAGGATTAAGTGGGAAACTTGATGGACATGATATTAAAGTTGTGAGTGTTCAGTACTTAATTAAAAATAAGATTGCTTATGATGAGGATCGTTTCAATCACTATGCACAACAAGGCTACTCTGTGAGTTATCTGATTGTGAATGAAATAAATGCAGGTCTGATTGCTCAGGGGGATCAAATTAAAGAAGATGCAATAGACATCATTCAATCCCTTAAAAAGCGTGGATTGATACCTGTCATGTTAACGGGTGATAATAAACAAGCAGCACAAGTTGTTGGTAAGTATCTTGGAATTGATCATATTCATGGTGAATTGATGCCTGAAGATAAAGAACGCATTGTTCGAGAGTATCAAGCCAAAGGCCATAAAGTCATCATGGTTGGAGATGGTGTTAATGATGCTCCAAGTTTAGTCCGTGCTGATGTGGGTATTGCAATTGGTGCTGGAACTGATGTCGCGATTGATTCAGCAGATATTATTCTTGTTAAGAGTAATCCATCAGATATCATTCACTTCTTAGATCTTGCTAAGAATACATCGGCTAAGATGAAACAAAACTTATGGTGGGGTGCAGGCTATAACTTCCTTGCCATACCTTTAGCAGCAGGAATTCTAGCTCCTCTTGGCTTTATCTTAAGTCCTGCAGTAGGTGCTATATTAATGTCTGCAAGTACTGTCATTGTTGCATTTAATGCGATGTTACTTAAAATTAAATAAAAAAATAGGGGCCCACAGTTGAATGTGGGCCCCTTTGATATTAATGGGTATTAAAAGATTAAGGTTTTTAAGAGCAGTCCTACAAAACCACTACCAATGATGATTAAGATGGGATTAACCTTATAACGTCTCAGCAAGAAGAAACTTCCTGCAAACAATCCCACTTCTAAGTACTGTATGGATCCTTTGATGCCTTCTGGCAAGATTGCCAGTAACAGAATTGATAATCCAGCATTAGCAATCAAAGCTACAACAGCAGGACGCATCGCACCTAATACTGTTTTAATGCCTTTAAAATCTTGATATTTATAATAGATGAATGCAAGTGTTAAACAGATGATAATGGAAGGCAGGATTACCGCAATGGTACAAACTAATGCACCCCAAAATCCAAAGACACGCTGTCCAACAAAGGTTGCAGAGTTAATTGAAATAGGTCCTGGTGTCATTTCAGCAATGGTAATTAAATCAGTAAATTCTACCATGCTAAGCAGTCCCAACTTTGTAACAATCTGTTCTTGAATTAATGGAATGGCAGCATAACCACCACCCACACTAAAGAGTCCAACTTGTAAAAACGCTTGAAATAAAGTCCATAGCATTATGCAAGCCCTCCTTTACTTTTGAAAAGTTCAATAAAGGCAAGTGCAATACCAATGAATAAACATACCACAATGACCATCATGGCACTGAAGTTCATAAAGACAACCCCAATGAATGCACAGATCATTAACAAGATATGAAAGACATCAGTAGTTGTGACTACTTTCTTCGCCAATCCATAAACAACATCAAAGATAACTGCAGCAACACCAGCTCGCATCAACAACATTAATTCTGAAATAATAGTAATCGATTTGAATTGTACATAGAACATCGAAATTAATGACATGATGATAAAGGGTGGTAAGATTGTCCCTAATACTGCAATTAAACTTCCTGCAATGCCTGCCATACGATACCCCAATATGACTGATGCATTAACAGGGATGGGACCTGGACTGGACTGTGCAATGGCAACAATGTCCAACATTTCATCGGCACTTAACCATTCAAATTCTTCAACGAATTTCTTCTGGTACAGTGATACGATGACAAACCCTCCTCCAAATGTGAAGGCACTCATCGTAAATGTAGATGAGAATAATTTCCATAATTTATTTTTCATAGTTCTACCTCGTAGTGATTATTGTAAGGCATTTATAGAGGATAGTAAACAAAAAAACATCCCGAAGGATGTTTAGAATTCTAGTTCTGCTTTCTTAAACAATACTGCAGATAGAACTATGGATAAGATTCCATAAGTCACTAAGATCATAAACTTCGTAAGATCCCATCCATTCCCATTTAAAGAATTAATCAGTTCTAAAGGAAGGTATCTTGCCATATTAGGAACGATGTTTTGTACAGCACTCATATTTAATAAGAGGCTTAACATATTTTCAATAAATCCTGTTGCAAGCATTACAAATGCAAAGATTGCAAGGCTTCCTTTTTGGAAGTAAAGCGCAAAGATTGAAGCAAAGGATGCATAGAGTGTTGTTTTCATAAAGATAAGAGATAGTGGTTTTACTAAAGTAAATACATCAAAGTCTGGTTTGAGTAGAAAATCTGCCAGTAGTACTAAAGCAAAAGCATATAATATAACAACTGCAAAAAGTATAATAAACTCAATGATTTTAGCAATGACAATTTGTGTTCTTCCCACACCATATCCAATGGGTGTTTGTAAACTGTTGGCATTGATATCATCAACATAGGCAATGATAAAGAGTGCTACCCCAATTAAGATGGGAGCCATTTCTAAGAGTAAGAAGTTAAACATCACAATATCACTGGGGTTGTTACGTGATAGAAATGTTAGTCCTGCATAACCTAGTGTAAAGATTGCTAATAAAACTTTCAGTGATTTCTTTTTGGTAAATCGAAATAAATCTGCTTTAATGTATGAAATCATTTTTGACCTCCTGTTAGAGCGAAGTATTGTTGCTCTAGATTTTCTTTATGTGTTTTAATCTCTAAGATTGAGATATTGTTATTAATGATGATTTGGATGTGTTCATTGGATAGATGATCAATGTCGATGTAGATACCATCATCATTGAATCGTGGGTTTAAATCACTAAGCAGTGTGAAGCTTGCTTCTTGATTGTCGGTTTTAAGTACAATGGTACTTCCTGATGTACTGCTCTGGTTCTTATCAATCTCTTTGATTAAGACCCCTTGGTGGATGATTCCAAAACGATCTGCTACTAATTCAAGTTCGCTTAAGATATGGGATGAAACAATCACAGTTTTGTGGTGTTCATCTTTTAAGTTCTGGATGATTTGACGGATTTCAAGGATTCCTTGAGGATCCAGTCCATTAATTGGCTCATCCAGTAGGACAATTTCAGGATCTCCTAAAAGAGCATTCGCAATTCCTAAACGTTGTTTCATACCTAGTGAATAAGCTTTGAATGGTTTCTTCACTTGGTCCATATCAACTAATTTAAGAACGCGCTCAATCTCATGTGGATCCTTAATGTTTTTCATAGTCGCAACATATTTTAAGTTGTCACGAGCATTTAAGTAAGGGTAGAAGCTAGAACCCATATAAAAGCCGATTTTATGTTTTGCAGCTCTTAGCTCGCGATCATTCTTAGAATTCATAATGCTGATCTTACCGCTATTGGCATGTGTCAGTCCTAAGATTAATTTAAAGAGTGTACTTTTACCAGCACCGTTTTTCCCAACGAGTCCGTAAATTTCACCTTTTTGTAAGTTAAGGCTGAGATCATTAACAGCTTTATAGCCGTTGTATTCTTTTGTAATGTTTGTAATTTGTATCATGTCATACCTCCTGTGTTAGCACAGTAATACAGTAACACAGAGATACAGTGCTGTCAACAATTTTAAAACAGTTGATGCAAATTTAAGTTCTTATGATACAATGTTAGATGACTATAGGAGGCGTTTATGAAAGACTTAACTTTAGTAATTCTTGCTGCTGGAATGGGAAGCCGTTACGGTGGTTTAAAACAAATTGATAAATTTGGTAAAAATGGTGAAGCGATTATTGATTTCTCAATCTATGATGCGATCCAAGCTGGGTTTAAAAAACTCGTATTAATTATTCGTGAGGAACACGAGGCAATTTTTGAAGAAGCTTTAGTAGCTGCAATTCGTCCACATATTGAAGTGGAATATGCATTCCAATCAATTACAGATGTACCAGAGTGGTTTGAAGGTGTTGAAGGGCGTGAGAAGCCATGGGGAACAACTCATGCTTTATTAGCAGCTCGTAAACACGTTGATGGTCCATTTGCAATCATCAATGCAGATGACTACTACGGACGTCATGCATTTGTTGAAATGGCACAATTCTTAAATGAATCAGTATCTGAAACAGAAGCTGCAATGATGGGTTATATTGTTGATAATACAATGACAGAAAATGGAACTGTTACACGTGGTGTTTGTCAAAACGTTGATGGTTACCTAACAGAAATTGTTGAAACTGATGGTATCAAGCGTACTGCTAATGGTGTAGTTGGTGGGGATGATGAAACACCAATTGCTGATGGTACACAAGTATCCATGAACTTCTGGGGATTCTCTCCAGCAATCTTTGGACAAATGGATTCTAAATTCGAAGCATTCTTAAAAGAAGAAGTTGCGAAGAATCCAGAGAAAAGTGAAGCACTACTTCCAAATGATGTAGGATCACTAATCCATGATGGCGTTCTTAAGGTTCGTATCTTAAGTACACCTGACCGTTGGTTTGGAGTAACATACCAAGAAGATAAACCTTCTGTGCTTGCACAATTTGAAGAATTCCAAACAAATGGAACTTATCCAGAAAAACTTTGGAAATAATATAAACTTAAAAGCTGATTGATATTGTTCGATCAGCTTTTTAAATGCTCCAAATGGGTTGAATGCTTACTTAATAGTGATTGTTTTGGTATACTTAGTCTTAGTTTTGAAAGGAATTAGTGTAATGATACAAAAACATAAAATGACGATTTTTATAATCTTTAATCTCTTGATGACCATTGCAATGAACTTAGGACATGCAGTAACACCAAGTCTACTTACTTCTTTGAATATGCCATCCCATGTCTTTGGGATATCATTTGCGGCAATGTGTACTACCAACTTTCTTTTTGCGCTGATTTGGTCTAATGTCGCCCATACATCAAAGAAAACACGCATCTTACTGATATCTGGTCTTGGCTATGGTTTAGCACAACTGATCTTTGCTTATGCTCATAGTGAGTATGTTATCTACTTTGCAAGATTACTATCAGGTATCTTTGCAGGTGGATTTCAAGTTGGATTCTTATCTTATATTGTTAATGAGGCAAAACGTGAAGATCAAGCACGCTTCATTACTTACTCTTCAATTGTTGTATCGGTAGGTGCAGCACTTGGGTTTTTTATCGGTGGGTTCTTAGGGGATATTTCTGTACGTCTAACATTTTTTGTTCAAGTGGGACTTAGCTCCATCATGGGGATCTTATTCTTTATGGTGCTGGGACCTTTAGAAACAATTGATGAGTCCTTTGATATCAAGGTGATTACAAAGGCTAACCCGATTAAGATTATTAAAGATGCCAGTCCTCTAATTAAAGACTTTGCCTTAGTACTCTTATTTAGTGTCTTTGTTTCTGCAATGGCGGTAACTCTATTTGATCAATCTTTTGGATACTATGTTAAAGAAGTCTTTAACTTTATGCCGTCACAATTTGGAATCATCAAGGCGATCACAGGAATTTTAGCACTAGTCTTAAATGTTATTTTACTGAAACGTAAGATTCAAAATCAACGTTTGCTCTTGGTGGTAGTTCTTATTAGTCTTGCAAGTTTCTCAATTCTTATGACTTTCCAGGTTAATATGTGGGTCTTTGTTATTATGGCACTTATTTGGTTTGGATCAGATACCGTTCAAATTCCATTGTTACAGAATCTTTTCGTTGAAAAGCGTAAGACACCTGAAGAAGGGAACCAGTTGGCAGGAGTTTATAATGCCATCAACATGTTGGGAAGAATTGTGGGAGCTTTATTAACTTCACTCATCTATTCAATCAATCCGGTAGCAACATTCTTTATCGCAGGTATCTTATTTATTGTTGCACTTCTTGCTGTATTGTGGGGAATGCTTCGATATCGAGTATAACATGATTTCAAATAATTATTAAGAACCTTTTCGAAGGTTCTTTTTAGTGCAGTTGTGATACTTTTTCCAACCTGAAACAAAATATAATAGGAGAAATTATACTAGGTTTTAAATATTAGCTTTGGTGTAACAGAAGAAGGGTGCGATGCCTTTCTTTTTTTATTGTGAAATTAAAGTTTTATACGCGACTTAATGTTAACAAAACAATTATTAATGATTTTAAGAGGTTTATGAAGGGCTTATGAATACTAAAACTTACCTCAATTCATAAATTGTTTTTATGTCCTAAAAATTGATTTTTCAAACGGGTTTCTCTTGCTACTATGGACTTGTTAGAAGGGGATTGGAATTAATTGAGATACAATCTAACACTTATAAAAGAAAGGGGTATTTTATGAAAAAAATACTAGCTAAGTTTCTTGGTGTTGCACTTGTTTTAACAAGTTTTAATATGAACATTGCAGCAGAAGGAAACACAGAATCTGATGTGATTAAAAAAGAAGCAACACTAAATTCAAATGAGATTGCAAAACAGATCAATCAAGATACTTATGTAGATGTTGATGTAGTACCAAGTGAAACTCAAACATGGACTGAGAATAATATGTTGGTGATCGATGGTGATCAAAGTTTTGAAGCTTCAGTAAAACTTACAAATGATGCTGTAGAGCCATTAGGAGATATGAAGTTTTATGTTAAGGTGCCTTCAGAACTAGGATTTATGTTCCAAGGTATTACAGTTGAAGATACCAATGCGATTGTATATTATACAACGACAGATTTAGCGGAAAACAACCGACCTGCAGATCATGCGAGATTTGAGAAATGGAAAGAGAAAAATCTTGAAGGAATGGGCTATTCAACTGAAATGCCAGCTAATCCAGATGAGATTACAGGGATCTTCATTGATTATCAAGATGCTACACTTCCACAAGGGGCTTCAACTAAACTAAGTCTTCGTTATAAAACAGCAGAAGATATTAAAGAAAATTCAACTCATATCTTTGGATTCAGTTATACCAATGAAGAGTTAATAGCTTCTAAAGATTTTGGTAAAGCATACGGTAGTCTATCTGCTGGAAATAATATCTTAGTGATTAATCATGATGCGAACTTACCAGAGTTCTTATACCAAAATAAACCAGAGACAAACTTACTTGGAACAATGGGTATGTTATACCCATTTGTAACAGCACCAAGTACAGAACCTGAATTGGATGGGTATGAGTTTATTGGATGGTCCTTTGATAAAGAAGGAAAAGAGATGTTAAACCCACAGATCTTATATGAAATTACAGATAAGTCTGAAGTTACACTTTATGCACAATGGAGAGCATTACCAACACAGATTTTTGTTGCTGAAAAAGTAGGGACACAAAACCTTCCTGTTGCAGTATTGTACGGTAACTTTGGAACTGAAGCTGAAATTAACTATGAACCACAAGAGCGTGAAGGATATACCTTCAAGTATTGGATTTTACCAAATGGTGAGAAATCAGAAACACCTGAATTCTTTATTGATGATATTAATATTATGACCTTGATTGCAGTATTTGAAGTTACTCAACTAAATCTAAATATGCATGCAAACTTTGGGGATGATAATACTAAATCAATCACTTTCGACTTTGGTAAAAATATTACAATTCCTGCAAATGAGTTCCTAAGACCAGGATATACATTTACAGGATGGAATGATCAAGCAGATGGTAAAGGGGCGTTCCATTATAGTGACCAAGATACCATTGCTGGACCAATCACAAAAGAAAATGTTGATATCTATGCACAATGGAGTGCAAATTCATATACTGTTAAATATGACTCCAATGGTGCAGAAGGTGAAATGGAGGATCAAGACTTCATTTATGATATAGAACAAGCGTTAAATGAAAATAAATTTGTTAAAGAAGGATTTGATTTTGCAGGATGGACTATTGATGGAGATTCAAAAGTTTATGCTGATATGGAAGTAGTCAATAACCTTGTTACTGAAGGTGAAGTTACTCTAGTTGCTGTATGGAATGAAAAAGATGCAGAACCAACTTTTCCAGTAGAACCAACAGAACCAGTAGATCCAACAGAGCCAACAGAACCAACAGAGCCTACAGAACCAGTAGACCCTGCACAACCAACTGAGCCAACAGAACCAGTAGACCCTGCAGAACCAAC
>DEPV01000127.1:13962-23089 GCA_002358955.1 Erysipelothrix sp. UBA3383
AACCAACAGAACCAACAGAACCATCTGTTCCTGGAGATGGATCTGATAATGGATCTAACAACGGAAATGGTTCAGATAATGGAATTATTAATCCTGATGATACAGAAAAACCAGTCATTCCTGTAAAACCTGAGACTCCAGAAGTTGCTGATGAAGATAATAAACCAGCAGAAGTACTTCCAAGTACAGGTATGCGTTCAAACTATTACGGGTATGCAATTGCTTTATTAGGAGCAAGTGTATTGTTCTTTAATAAAAAACTAAAAGAAGATAAAGAATAATTAAATTTGAGATTTTATTCTGACACGAAAACAAACCGCATTTCTATGTAGATCTGCGGTTTGTTTTTTGTTGTATCTAAAGGGGATAAAAAAACAGTCTCCATGAATGTGGAAACTGTTGTAGTGTTTATGATAAGTCTAGCCGACAAGTTTTGAAATGATGCCACCCAGTGCAATGAAGGTTCCAATTGAACTGACAATGTTGGTAACAACAAAGATCAAGACAAGTCGTAATACCTTGTTTTTATACCACATCTTTACGGATGAGACATCGCTGGATAAGGTCTCAAAGTCGGATGCATGAGGAGGGCGTTTGTAGCCTTCTGTTAATGCTGCAAAGATACCTACTGCTAGAAATGGCGATAGTGTACCAATGGGTGCTGTAACAAGGGTAACAATACTGGTATAAGGATGAGTTCTTAAGAGTAAGGTACTGATGCATGCACCACCTGCTGAAAGGGTGAGCCATAAGACAAGTTGATTGAATCCGATTTGGGGATTCTTAAGTGTTAGTGCTAAAAGTAAAGTTACTAAGATAACAGGGATGATCCACTGACCAATAGAGTTTTTCTTTTTAGGTTTAACATAGCGCAGGTCTGATAGTGAATGTGTTTCATCAAGAGCTTCAATGAAGCCTTCAGTATGAGCGGCACCAATGACAACTACAATATCCTCATAAGGCAGTTGTTTGACCTTTTCTGCCATGTAGTAATTACGTTCGTGTAAGAGGACATGAGATAGATTTGGAAGTTTATCATCAAGTTCTTTTAAAGAGTCAAAGAGTAAGTCAGCGTTCTTAAGATCTTCAACCTCATCCTCCTCAATTTCTTCTTTACTAAAGACGCTTAGTACCAAAGTAGCGAAAACGTTGAGTTTCTCAAAGAAACTGATGTTGTTAAAGATACGACCAAATGTAATCTTGATATCACGGTCGATGTTGCGTGTGGGAATCATGTGTTCTTGAGCTGAAAGAATGGCTTGTTTCATTTCACCACCCACTGTAGAATCCAAATCATCAGCAAGACGCTTTTGATATGATGCTAAAATTAAATTAGCAGCAAAAGACATGACTTTACCTGATTTAATAATGGCAATAATATCTGGATTACCTGAAGGATGCATTAAGTTGTGTGCACGGTTATCATCCAGTTCAACACAGACTACATCTGGTTGAATAAAGTCGATTGCGTTTTTAACATCCTCTACAGATTGTTTGGAAACATGGGCTGTAGAGACGATGTGTATGTTTTTGTTATTGTGTTTTATAGTTTTCATAGAAGTATTATAGCACTGCTACTATGGACTTTCATGAAACTTTGGCAATAATTGTATTAAATATAGTTTATAATGATTAGGAAAGCGGGTGTTTTATGAGATTATCAAAATATGGTAAAAAGGTGGTACGTAATCTACTTCTAATATTAGTTGTGCTAGCACTCTTAGTTTATACGGTATTTTTCACCAATATATTTAAGAAGGGTCCTGCAACTCCAGTAGAGCCTGATATAGTAGCAAGTTTGGAGGATGGATTCATCAATGGGCTGATCTTAGATCAAACGATTGTGATGAACCTTGATGAGGAAGCTAGTAAGGAAGCTTTAGAAGATCTAGAAACTTACATCAAGAGTTTACAGTTTTCTGTTGTATTTTATGATGTGAAAGAATCGTATGATGAAGCATCTTACAAGAGTATCTCTAAGGTGGTTAAGGATTTAGGCTTACCCCTGTATCTAATTGATGAGAAAGATGCTGTTGATCCTAAAGACTATAAGAAATTAGGCATTGAAGCAAAAGCATCTATAAGTGATGAAGTGATTCAGTTTGCTGATTACAGTGCTAATGTATTATCGGCACAAGAAGTCAAAGATCCACTCTATGCAGCACGTATGTATTTGGATGTCATCAATCAAGAAAAAGAAGGCTTTGTATTCAATAACTATAATGATTTAAAAAATCTTCAACTTGAAGTGGGTTTAATTGCATCCAACTTACAGATGAATCTTAAAGATTCTACAACGGCTATGAACACTGATTCTAAAGATGATGATGTATCTGAAACTTATGGAAGTTTTGAAACTCTAGTCAGTGCAGATGAGTTTTTCTCTAACAGTAAAACTGCACAGATTGGATTCAGTAATAAACCAGTCATCAAAGGGATTCGTATGGTTGCTGCTTTAGGAAGTATTCTAAGTGATCCTACCAATGAAGATGTCATTAAATCAACTACTGTAAAAGGTGCTGAGATTAATGTTGTTGGGACGGTAGGCTCAGGTGAGATGGAAGCTTATGAGTTAAGTACAGGTGATTATCTGATGACAAAATATACAGAAGAGATCCCATCTGTAAAACCGTTTGAATTTTCAGGTTTTGAAACTGAAGTTAAAGAAGGATATGAAGTCTTGAAGTTTAAGGACAGTGGTACACCAATGCCTTATATCTTTAGAGACAATAATGAATTGATTGTAACTTTTGTTGGTGCAAGCTTTGTAGGTGAGCATGAAGAAGTGAGTGAAGGCTTGTTTGCTAATTTAGAAATTAACAATCGAGCAGGGAATATGGAACTGCGCATTCCTTTAGAGATCGCGAAGTCATGGGGATATCTAGTTGATTTAAGTGAAGGCATGATTCAAATACGAATTAAAGAAAATGTTACTGCGATTGACAGTTTCTACCAACCATTAAAAGGACGTCATATTGTACTTGATGCAGGACATGGTGGTAAAGATCCCGGTTCATTAAATCCTAAAGGTGGTATTACAGAGGCAGCACTCAACTTAGAACTTGCAGATCATGTGGAGACACGTCTAAAAGCACTGGGTGCTGAAGTTACCATTATTCGTAATGATGATACTTTTGTAAGTCTATGGGATCGTGTCAATGCATTTAACGATGCTAATGGTGATTACTTTGTTTCCATTCATCACAATGCTTCACCCAACACATCAGTGGCAGGGGTTGAAATGTATTATGTGAATGATGATGATAAAAAACTTGCAGAAGGTATGGCGAATGATTTAAGCTCCATCACCGGACGTAAAAATCGTGGGCCTTATAAGTGGCGCCAATACGTATTAAGAAGCTCACTGGGCCCTTCAGTTCTTGTAGAAGCAGGATTTATGAGTGAGGACAATGAGTTTAAAGACATTCAAGATCAAACACAACAAATCCTGTCAGCAGGTGTGATTGCAGACAACATTGCAAAAGATTTAGCGCGTCGCATTCAAGTTGCAAACTGATTTGAATTTAAATGCTTGACTTTAGTTTGTAGTTCAGTATAATAGTAATGTTATCAATATACCCAAGACAGTAACGGCCAATAAGCTTAATTATGTTACCGAGGTAAAAGTATCAAACTTTTAAACTCGTGTCTGTGGATGCGGGTTTTTATTTATGTGGTTATATTTGATTACCAAAAGCGAACGGAGGTGAATACTTTGCGCGAAGAAATGATTCAAAATAAAGAAGCTGTAGTTGCAGAGATTCAAGAAAAGGTTAACAATGCAGGGTCAACAGTTGTTGTTGAATACCGTGGATTGAGCGTAGGTCAAATGACAACATTACGTCGTGAACTACGTAACGAGGGAGTAGAACTTAAAGTTTATAAAAACTCTCTATTCCAACGTGCTGTAGATGGAACAGATTTTGCTGATCTAAAAGATAGCTTAACAGGACCAAACGCAGTTGCATTTGGAGAAGATGCTGTAGCACCAAGTCGTATACTTGCAGCATTTGCTAAAAAGAACAAAGCACTTGTTCTTAAAGCAGGAATCGTTGATGGAAACGTTGTTAATGAAGAAGAAATTAAAGAATTATCAACATTACCAAACCACGATGGAATGATTTCAATGTTACTTGGAATGTTCCAATCACCAATTCGTTCATTCGCATATGCTGTGTCACAAGTTGCACAACAACGTGAAGAAAACGGAGAGGTTGCAGAAACTGTAGAAGAAACAGTTGAAGCACCAGCAGCTGAAGAAGTTGCAGAAGAAACAGTAGAAACTACTGAAGAAGCTTAATAATCAAACAGGAGGACTTATTAAAATGGCTAAATTAACATCAGAAGAGTTGATTGCATCTCTAAAAGAAATGACAATTCTAGAACTAAACGAACTAGTTAAAGCAATCGAAGAAGAGTTTGGAGTAAGTGCAGCAGCACCAGTTGCAGCAGCAGCAGCTACAGACGCAGGAAATGACGAAGGACCAAGCGAAGTAACAGTTACAGTTACAGGAGTTGCAGGTTCAAAAGTTGGAGTTATTAAAGCTCTACGTGAAATCACAGGATTAGGAATGATGGAAGCAAAAGCACTAGTTGACAACGCACCTTCACCAATCAAAGAAAACATCTCACCAGCAGAAGCAGAAGAGCTAAAAGCGAAACTAATCGAAGCTGGAGCAGAAGTAGAAGTTAAATAAAACCTTTGAAGCAATCTGTGAATCACTACTTTACAGATCCTTCAGATCTAAAGCAAAACCGGAGAGATATTCCTTTCCGGTTTTTAGACTTTGAATATAAAGTCATGAGCGATGATGGTGTCTTTTCTAAAAATGGATTGGACATTGGTACAGAGAAACTCTTAAAAGTTGTTGTACAAGAACCGTTATCTGGAAAGCTTGCTGATCTGGGGTGCGGTATTGGTGTGATTGGTGTGATCCTATCACAACACTTTGATTTGGAAATATCAGGTTTTGATATCAATTCAAGAAGTGTTGAACTGGCGAATATCAATTTCAAACGATACAATGTAAAAGGAAGCAATCAAGTCCATGATGGTTTATCCGGCATGTTTGATTGTGTTATCAGTAATCCTCCCATTCGCGTAGGTAAGGAAAAATTATACAAATTATTTAATAATGTGTATGAACATATGAATCTTAATGGAACCTTTTATTATGTGATGCGAAAATCACACGGTGCACAAAGTGCTCAAAAGCATATTAGTGCTCTATTTGGTAATTGTACATTACTTAAAAAGGATAAAGGCTTCTATATTTACAAAGCAGTGCGACTTGACTAAGTGGCACTTTTGTGATAAAGTATTTAATTGCATAAGTGTGGATTTATGCGAGTTTTTTTAATGAGTAAAAAATGTATCAGAAAGGATGGCATAAATGGAAAAAAACCAATCATATAGTGTTAAGAATTTTGGTAATAAAGCAACCCGTCGTGACTATTCAAAAGTAAGTGGAAACCTTGAATTACCAAACTTGGTAGAAATTCAAACTCAAGCTTACGAGTGGTTTTTGAATGAGGGACTAACAGAGGTTTTCAATGAAATCTATCCTATTCAAAGCTACAATGAGAACGTTAAATTAAAATTTATCAGTTATTCATTTGGCGAACCGAAATATGATGTCAATGAGTGTCGTACACGTGAAGCAAACTATGCTGCACCACTACGTGCAATCATGAGACTTGAAGTAATTAATAAACAAACTGGTGAGGTTATTGAAAAAGAAGAGGAAGTCTTCTTAGGTGATCTCCCATTAATGACAGAAACAGGAACCTTTATTATAAATGGTGCTGAACGTGTTATTGTATCGCAAATTGTGCGTTCCCCAGGAGCGTATTTTAAGTCTGAAATTGATGATAAGACAGGTCGTGAGACATTCATGTCTGAATTGATTCCAGGACGTGGTACATGGCTAGAGTTTATGAGTGACTCTCGTCGTGCGGCAAATGGACATGTTATTAACATGAAAGTAGACCGTAAACGTACAATCGCATCAACAATTCTTTATAAAGCATTAGGGATGAGTTTAGACCTTAATGAGGGTGAAGACGCATTTGCTGTAGATAGTTTTAAAACGTTCTTAAGAGCAATGAATTTACCAGTATATGAAGATTTTGAAACTGTAGAGAGTGAAGGACGTGAGTTCTTAAGTCTTTACGCTTTAATGTATACAGCATACTTTGGAAACCAACAAGCACTTGTTGATTCTTTAGTATTTGATAAGACTGCAACATTTGAAGATTCATTACGTTCAATGTATGAAAACCAACGTGCGGATGAGATTCCGACTACTGATGGTGCTATTAACTTAATGAATGCGAAGTTCTTAGATCCAAGACGTTATGACTTGAATAAAGCAGGACGTTATAAATTACATAAGAAATTAGAAGTTTATAACCGTGTTGCAGGGACACGTGTTGTTGATGATGTTTGTGATGCAAAAGGAAATGTAGTCTTTAAAAAGGGTACATTAATTAGTAAGCGTGATGATATTACCTTATTAAAAGAAACTTTAGCACAAGCAAGCAACATGAATATCTTCCCATTGAAGAATATTTTTGCAGCACCGGATGTAGAAAGCTTTACACTGGATGGCAGCATTGATCTATTAGGTCGTATTTTAGCAGAAGACTTGGATTCTAATGCGTATGAGTATGAGCGTGGAACAGTACTGACACAAAGTGATTTAGATGCACTGAAAGGTGAAACTGTAAAACTGTATACAGGAATTATTGCAAGACCTGTTGTTCTAACTAAAGAGAATGCATTCTCTGTATTAGACTATGGATCACGATTATTCACATACGGACGTTTACTAGACTCAAACGGAGCTGATGTACTTACAGCACGTGGTATGTTCTTAGTAGACCGTTATGTACCCAACGTAAATCCACCAAAAATTAACAAAACGAATGAAAAATTAATGTTAGATACGATTGAGAAAGAAGAATGTACATTGTGGCTTGTAGGAGCTGCGATGCAAGAAATCTTTGTCTATCCTAACGAACAATCAGAACACACTGTTAAATTAGTTGGTAATGACCCACTGATTTCAAAAACTACAATTGTTGCTTCTGATATGTATGCTCAATATTCATACATGTTAAACTACATGGATGGACTGGGCTCAGATGATGATATTGACCAATTAGGAAACCGTCGTGTACGTTCAGTTGGTGAATTGATTCAAAACCAATTCCGTATCGGTTTAAGCCGTATGGAACGTGTTGTTAAAGAGCGTATGTCAATTTCAAGTGACTCTGCTGTATTAACACCGAAAAACTTAACAAACGTAAGACCGCTAACCGCTATGGTTAAAGAGTTCTTCTCATCATCACAGCTATCACAGTTTATGGACCAGATGAACCCACTTGCAGAATTAACGAACAAACGTCGTATTTCAGCGCTAGGGCCTGGTGGTCTAACACGTGATCGTGCTGGATTTGAGGTTCGAGATGTTCATACATCTCACTATGGACGTATTTGTCCGATTGAAACACCAGAGGGTCCAAACATCGGGTTGATTAACAACTTGACATCCTATGGTCGTATCGATCCTTATGGATTCATCCAAACACCATACCGTCTTGTTAAAGAGGGTGGGGTTGTTAGTGAGGAAGTTGTTTATCTTTCAGCTGATGAGGAAATGGAATACGTTATTGCTCAGGCTAACGAGGTTTCAGGACACTTATTAGTGAATGAGCAAGTTGTTGTACGTTACCAAGGTGAAAACATCCTTGCAGCACGTGATACCGTTGAATTAATTGACGTTTCACCACAACAAATTGTTTCTGTTGCTACTGCAGCGATCCCATTCCTTGAGAACGATGATGCTTCTCGTGCGCTAATGGGTGCGAACATGCAACGTCAGGCAGTACCTTTATTAAAACCTGATTCACCATTTGTTGGAACAGGGATTGAACACCGTATTGCAAAAGACTCTGGTTCAGCTGTTGTTGCTGATGCAGATGGTATTGTTAAATATGTTGATGCAAATCAAGTTATTGTTAACAATGCAAACGGAAAAGAGCGAGTGTATACATTCCAGAAATTCCGTCGTTCAAACCAAGGAACATGCATTAACCAAATTCCACTTGTTAAAGTGGGAGAGCGTATATCAGCTGGAGATATGTTGGCTGATGGACCATCAATGGATAATGGAGAACTTGCATTAGGACAAAACATTACAGTTGGATTTATGACATGGCATGGTTATAACTATGAGGATGCGATCATTATGAGTGAGCGTCTGGTTAAAGATGATGTCTATACATCTATCCATATTGATGAATATACTTTAGAGGTTCGTGAAACTAAACTTGGACCTGAAGAAATTACTCGCGATATTCCTAACGTATCTGAAGTGTCATCACGCCACTTAGATGCACAGGGTATTGTTATGATCGGTGCTGAAGTAAAAGAGGGCGATATTCTAGTTGGTAAGGTTACTCCTAAGGGACAATCTGAAGTACCACCAGAAGAGCGTTTACTACTGGCTATCTTTGGAGAGAAATCACGTGAAGTACGTGATAACTCACTGAAAGTTCCACACGGTGGATCAGGAATCGTTCAAGACATTCGTATTTTCCGTCGTGAAGATGGACATGAATTATCACCTGGTGTAAGTGAAGCAGTTAAAGTTTACATCGTTCAGAAACGTAAGATTTCTGAAGGGGATAAGATGGCGGGACGACATGGTAACAAAGGGGTTATCTCTAAGATTTTACCAGTTGAAGACATGCCATACATGGAAGATGGAACACCAATTGACATCATGCTTAACCCACTAGGGGTACCAAGTCGTATGAACATTGGACAAGTTCTTGAGATTCACTTAGGAATTGCTGCTAAAAACTTAGGCATTAAATTTGCGACATCAGTATTTGATGGTATTGATACCGATGAACTCTTCAAGATTATGGAAGAGGGAGGCGTTGCTGCTGATGGTAAGATGGTCCTTTATGATGGACAAACAGGAGAGCGTTATGATGAGCGTATTTCTGTAGGGGTTATGTACTTACTGAAACTATCTCACATGATTGATGACAAGCTGCACGCGCGTGCTACAGGTCCTTACTCACTTGTTACACAACAACCATTGGGTGGTAAAGC
>DEPV01000095.1:0-1558 GCA_002358955.1 Erysipelothrix sp. UBA3383
GTGCTAAAGAATAAAATTTATATATTTTTGTACCACTCTTAGTGTTAATTAAACCCACAAATTAACTATTTGTGGGTTTTTAAATGTCTTACAAGAGTCCTAAATATTGTAATTTCTATATTTTATTCTCTTGAGGTTTCTTATTAATTTTTCGTAAAATAAGCCCTAATGAGATATTGATAAATCCGAGACTAATATATGAGTTATAACCTGTCGGTGGTAACACTTCTTGGTCCGGAAAATTCTTGTTATCTTCGGGATCATCAGTACTGGTATCAGAATCATTTAGCTCTATCTCTTTATAAGTATAAATAATATTGATCCTTTGTTCTGAGAATATACCTGATTCACTTGTGGGTAAATTTACTAATTCATACCCTTCTATTTTAATTGCTTCGGTGCTAAAGCTAGTACCAATGATTCCAGTAAGAACAGTATCTTGTAGTATTTTATCTCCATTTATATCTAAGTAAGATATATGAACATAACCATCAGTATCATTCTTCTGATAAGTGTAAATAATTTCAATAGGTTCTTCTGTATAGATGCCTTGTGTATTGTTAGTCTGAGAAATAAGATTATAACCATCGATATCTATAGATGTGGAGTTATAGGAAGAACCAACAGCTCCCTCTTTGATTAACGATTCGGCTATTTTAAGTCCCTTTTCATCACGATAATGTACATTTATAATTCCATTTTGGTTCTTCTTTTTGTATTTATAAATAACCTTGATGGAATCATTTGTAAATGTCCCCTTTGCACTGATTGGACTTGAAATAAGTTCGTATCCATTAATGACCTTTGCTGCAGTGGAATATGGTGTTCCTACTGTTCCTGTAAGTAATTCATCATCTAATAATGAATTCCCCTCTTCATCCAAATACGAAACAATAACATCACCATTTAGGACATCCTTACGATAAGTATAGATAATATTAATTGGATCCTCTGTAAAGATACCCGTTGTATTATCAGTTGAGCTTAGTAAATGATAGCCATTTATCGGTGCGGAACTAACAGTATAGGGATTTCCTACTTTTCCAGTGAATGTATCTGTAGGTACAATTATGTCCCCTGTTTCATCTATATGAGAAACATGGATACTACCTATTTGTTTATTTTTTTCATATACAAGATTTACCGTCTGGTCTGCATCTTGAAATGAAATCGGTGAATTTATATCAATATCACTATTTATCAAGGTGTAACCATTTAATTCTGTATCGACATTAATACTTTCTGCTGAGTAAATAGTTTGAAGGTAACTTACATCCACACGACCGTATAGATCTTCACTCTTCAACAGATTGTCTTCATGAACGACATCTAAGTATCGATTGATTGTAATCTTTCCTGCAAAGGAATAGTGAAGCGAAATATTATCGATATCTTCAATATGATCATAATTGTTAATGTTAAATTCCTTATTTACAGAATCAATATAGTTTGCTCGACCAGATTCTGATCTATAAGCTACTTCTATGTGATAAAAAATATAACCATTATCCATTCTTGGTAATGGGTTAAATGGCCCTTGATACCCATTTGGAACATT
>DEPV01000095.1:1620-9357 GCA_002358955.1 Erysipelothrix sp. UBA3383
CCACCACTAAATTGTGAACTTACAATAGTACCTGCTACAGCGGCATTACTGATAAACTCTTTATACATTAATTGCTGGTTATCAGCATCGACTACATATCTTGGAATAAGTAGTCCAATGAGTGTAAAACTCAATATAAAAACTGCTAATTTGTTCATATATTAATCCCCCTGCATAAAACCTATCACAAAGTTTGTGAAAAATCACTTAAAACACTCAAGTCATACAATTATAGAATAAATTTAATAATAAGTATTTTGTGTACTGTTCAAAAATAGACACCCTTTATAGAATGTCTTTAGTTTATCAATTTATTTTCCGGAAAATTTAGTAAGAACTTCTTCTTTTTTCGCATGGATATTCGCTCTGTTATTTAACAATGATAAATCATGTAATTGAAGATGCGTTGTCATACAAATTATCGCTCCATCACAATCCTGATAAATCCCTACTTAAACAACAAATACTTTAAGTTTCAAAACTAAATTTAATGATATTTTAGGATAAATTCACGGCTTTACGTATATATAACTTGAAATAGTAGTTTAATTAACTTAAAATCGGTCCGATCATTATCACTAACAATATCAAAATTAGAGCCTATTTCCTACTCTTTCTCTACATTTTAAATGTAGTATGCTTGAATATTGTAGTACAATGTCATACAATGATTGTAGTAGATATATCCGTAATGAAAAAGGATATTATGAATTTTTGTTGTTTTGGGTACCTAGATAATAAGTAAACAAATGATGGTTATGAGAAGGAGGATATAGTTATGGCAAAAGTAATATCAGTAAGACTTGATGATATTCAAGAGAGATTACTTGTTAAGTTTGCAGAATCTGAAGGAATGTCAGTATCAGACTTTATTCGAGATACGGTTTTTGAGAAAATTGAGAACGAGATGGACTTGAAAATTTTAGATGAAAGATCTAAAAATGCAAAAGAGAATAATTATAAAGGTTATTCATTAGAACAAGTAATGAATGAATTTGATTTGTAAGTTAGAAAGGAACCTTATGTTCAACTTAATTATTCTTGATGAAGCGTTAAAGGATCTAAAGAAAATGGATCCATTCGAAGCTAGGAAGATATTAGTGTATATGAGAGATCACCTTGATCAAATATCAGACCCTTCCTCAATTGGAAGGGCCTTAATAGATCTGGATCCGAAAAACTGGCGATACAGAGTTGGTAAACTGAGAATATTATGTGAAATTGATTACAATAAAAAAATAATCTATGTCCATGCAATAATTAATAGAGGTAAAGCGTACTTAAGATAAATTAGAAAGAATTATATATTCTCTAACCTTGCAGGAATAGTCGAACTAAATTATATTAGAAATTAAAACCACCCACTGAATGCACAGTGGGTGGTATTTTTAGATTATTTTATCTTTTGTTCTTCTAATTCTTCTTCCTCTTTAGCACGCATGTATTCGCGGTTAATTTTAACAGCGATGATCCCTGTTACTAAAGCGGCAATTGCCATTGCAAACAGAACGGTCTGTAAGAGTTTATCTTTAGGATTTAAGATAAGACTGGGTGTCAGTAAGATGACTGAGGCAATCATATAATAAGCACTGTTATTTTTCTTCATGAATTATTTTAATTGTCCTAGAATGGAGTTTCCATGTTCTGGAAGTTTCGCTTCAAAGATATCTGCTACTGTAGCACCTAAGTCTGCAAAGGTTGGGTTTTCTGGTAGTAAACCATGTCCCTGTAGTTGTGGTGAGTAGTAGAATACTGGAACCTCCTCACGTGTGTGGTCAGTTCCTGGGAATGTAGGATCATTACCGTGGTCTGCAGTGATGATTAATAAATCATTTTCGCGAATATTTGGTAATAACTCCCCTAATTGAACATCAAATGCTTCAAGTTCTTGAGCATAGCCTTCTGGGTTACGACGGTGTCCCCATAGTGCATCAAAGTCTACTAAGTTAACAAATAGGAATCCGTTAAACTCTTTGTTTTTAACTATGTCGATGGTTTGTTCCATACCATCTTTATTTGATTTTGTACGGAATGCTTCAGTGATTCCTTCACCATCAAAGATATCTACAATCTTACCAACGGATACAACATCTTTACCACTGTCTTTCAGTGCTTCAAGAATGGTTGGTTCAAATGGTTTTAAAGCATAGTCATGACGGTTTGAAGTACGTTTGAAACCTTCTTCTTTATTTCCAACAAATGGACGAGCAATAACACGCCCAACTTTCCATTCGTCTTTCATTGTTAATTCACGTGCAATCTCACAGACGCGGTATAACTCATCAAGGCCAAAGACTTCTTCATGAGCTGCAATTTGTAATACTGAGTCAGCGGATGTATAAACGATCATTGCTTTAGTAGCCATGTGTTCCTCACCCAGTTCATCAAGAATTTCGGTACCTGATGCGGATTTGTTACCGATGATTGCATAACCTGTTTTCTCTGATAATTCATTTAATAACTCATCTGGAAATCCTGTTTCTGTAAATGTAATGAAAGGTTTTGTAATGTACAGTCCCATCATTTCCCAGTGTCCTGTCATGGTATCTTTACCATTGGATGCCTCATGCATGCGTGTGTAGTATGCAGCAGGTGTTTCTACAGGGTTAACCCCTTCAATCTGGTGTAAGTTACCCAAGCCTAGTTTCTCCATGTTAGGCATCTTTAAACCACCTACATGACGTGCAATGTTTCCGAATGTATCAGAACCTACATCATTATAATCAGCTGCATCTTTTGCAGCACCAATTCCTACAGAGTCCATTACAATAGTAATGACGCGATTAAATTTTTTCATTTCTTGTCTCCTTTTGATGTGAACCCACCTTGTAGATGCGCATCGTATTCTTTCCTCAGTGTGTCCCATGTTACATGGGTATAAATTTGGGTCGTACTGATGTCTGAGTGACCCAATAATTCTTGAATAATACGGATATCAACACCCTGTTCCATAAGCTTTGTTGCAAAGGTATGGCGCAGTGTATGGGCTGATATGGCATCACTAAGATCTGCTTCTGAACATCTTAATTTTATCATAGTATGCACGTATTGTCTTGAAATTAAATTCCCTCGAAGTGATAAAAATAGGGATTGTGATGGCTTTTTGACCAATAAAGGACGAACCTTTTGCAGATAGTTTTTCAAGGTCAAAACAAGGTCATCAGTCATGGGTACCATGCGTTCTACATTCCCTTTTCCAAGCACTCGAATCAATTTTTCTTCCATGTAGATTTGATTGATAGTAAGCTCTGTACATTCACTGACCCTTAATCCACAACGAAATAATAGTAAAAGTATGGCATAATCCAGATGGTCTTTTAAGTCATTTCTAGGAAATGAAAAGAGTTTTTGTAACTCTTCATTACTTAAAGATCGTGGTGTGCTTTGATTGCTTGATTTTGTTTTTATATGCACGGATGGATCAGTGTGACTGAGTCCCAATCGAAATACATATTGATGAAATTGTCGTATGGTTACGATATGATGGCGTGTACTATTGGCAGACAAATCGTTTCTTAAGTCTTTAATATACTGGTTGATGTCATTGTATGTAATTGTATTGATATCTTCTAAATCATGGTCGATTAAATAATCACGATAGCGTCTGATTTCACGGATGTAAGACTCCTGAGTTGCCTTAGATTTGGGTTCGATATAGCGTATGTGGTTGATGAAGTCTTCTACAAGACGTTGTGTTTTCATGATTTCTTCTTCTTGTTTAAAAGGTCACGTGGTGTCATGAAGTTACCCCCTTCAAAAGTTTCATTCAGTTTTGATATCATATCAAAGGTTGAAGGTTCATCACTCATCTCAAAGATATTAAGTTGTTGAATGGCAAGTTCCCGTTTAACTAGGTTACTTAAGGACACTGAAATAAAGCTAACGCCCCCTTCTCCATCAAACTCATCATAAAGCATATTAATGACCTCTAAGATCGTATCGTACTCATTACTTAGATGCTCAAGTGTGATAGAACGTGTTGCACTTTTATAATTATCAAGTCGGATTGCAAAGCTAACAGTACGTCCCATCAGTGCTTGCTCTTTTAGTCTTCGTACCAACTCACTTAATTCTATATGAATGGCTTGACGAATTTCTGAATCATCATACATGGGTGTATGGAATGTTTTTGATTGTCCCATACTTTTTGCATCATTATCAAGTTCAATCATACTAAGATCAATACCATTTGCCTTATCGATGTAAATATCAGTCTGTAGTCCTAATATCGGTAAGACTTCAGCACGATTAACTTGTGCCAGATCACCAATGGTATAAAGACCGATTTGATTGAGAAGTGGTAATGTTTTCTTACCAATACCATGGAATTCGCTTAAGTCTAAAGGCCATAGCATATCTTGAACCTCACGAATTCTTAAGACGGTTATACCCATGGGTTTCTTCATATCTGAAGCCATTTTAGCTAAGAATTTATTGGGTCCGACTCCGATGGATGATGGTAGTGAGAGTTCGTTATAAATGCGATCTTGAATTTCAATGGCAAGATCCAAGGGTTTCTCATACTTCTTAATTATTTGAGTTACATCAGCATAGCACTCATCAATACTTGCAGGCTGAATCAAAGGTGTATACTGACGCACAATGTCTAAAAACTGTTCTGAGAGTCTTTTATAAAGTGCAAAATCTATATCAATGGTCTCTAAATCCGGACATAAACGCTTAGCATGGCTTAAAGGCATGGCAGCATGGATTCCATATGCACGTGCCTCATAAGATGCAGTACTGACTACAGAACCTCTTTTATTCACACAGACTACTAAAGGTTTACCTCTAAGATGGGGATTATCCTTAAGGTGTGCCGATGCAAAGAATGCATTCATATCAATATGAAATAATACAGCCATCACACACCTCCTTGTTCTCGTAATTGTTGTGCTAAATTGGTACTTTCTTCACTGATGGATCCTGCCATCATCATTGCTAATTCTTCAATACGTTGTGTTTCATTGAGTAAATGAGCCTGTGTTTTCATTAAGGCATCATCAATGCTTTTACTAATCTTAACATGATAATCTGCATAAGCGGCAATGGGTGCTTGATGGGTAATTGCCAGTACTTGTTGTTGGGTGCTTAGTGTCTTCATGGCTGTAGCAATGGATCGTGCTACTTTACCCGATACTCCACTGTCAATTTCATCAAAGATATAAAGATGTTCGCTTGATGCTTGGGCAAGTGTCATCATTAAAGCTAAATTAAAACGACTCATCTCTCCCCCACTTGCAGTAAGTTCTAAGGCAGTAAGATTATCTTGTAAATTGAAGTTAACCAGTAGATCAAAATGATCATGACCTTTGGCATTATATGCTATTTTAGTATGGCTAATCTCCATATCAACATTCTCAAGATATAAGTCTTTTAAATGATATCGAATCTGTTTTAAGAATGGTTTAATAGCTTGATGGCGTTTGATACTGACTTGTTCAGCCTCAATATTAAGACGGGTTTCTGATTGAATCATTTTGTTTTTCAAGTTATCAATGTCTTCATCAAAAGACTGTGCTTCCTGAATGAAGGTTTCTAAATTAAGATAACGGTCAATAAGATTATTGAAGTTACGATAAGTAGGAATCAGTTTTTGATACTCTTGAAGCCGTTTTTCAATTTTATCAATCTCTACTTGATACGAGTTTGCACTTTGCAAACTTTGTATTTGACTTACAAATTCATGATAGATGCTTTGAAGGTCATTCATTGTTTCTTGGATTTGCACATGATTCATATTTAATACTTCTACTTGCAGTTTATTAAGATCATGATGTATGGGGCTCTGTTTTAATAGTTCACTTATTGTTTTAAGATGAACTTGATCTTCTTGAAGAGTAGTAATTTCTTTTAATCGATTCATCAGTGTGTTGTATTCATCTTTAGATGGGTTTAATACTTTAAGTGTTTCAAACTCAAGGATGTTTTGCTCTAGATTTTGATAAGCATCTTTCTTCTTTAAAGTTTGATTGTATTGACGAAAATCTTTTAAATAAGTTTGGTATAAATCATGATAAGGTTTTGTTTGTATATGTGCATACTGATCAAGACAGTCTAAAACAGTCTCACCAATCAAAAGATGATTACTGTTTTGTTTTAGAATACTGATATATGGCTTCATCAAAGCTTTTAAAGCCTTAATACTTATCCTTTTATCATTCATACTGATTTGTGATATGCCATGAGAAAAGATCTCACGTTTGATGATGAGATCTTTCTGATTCAAACACAAACTCAATTGAACCGAAGTTTTATCATCAAACGGTCCAATGGGACTGATGGCTGGTTTGTCTCCCAGTGCAAACATCAGTGCGTTAAAGATCAGTGATTTACCAGAACCGGTCTCACCACTTAAGCAATTGAACCCTTTATGTAAGTTTAAATCCAATTGCTCAATAATAACAAAGTTTTTAATGGATAAACTTTTTAACACAGCATCAACTCCCTATGATTCAAAGAATAAGATACAATCATCTATGTTGAGATGGTATTGATCTTTAATTTGTTTGGCAGATAATGATAAATTAACACCTTCCAGACTCATGGCATGGATTTTAAAGATGCAATCATCTTCGATCATGCTTTTATAAATGGATGTTTTTAAGAGATCATCTCTACCCTCACAGTTGTAAGTTAACACTTGAAGTCCTGAATCCTTAATCTTATTCATAAGTTTCAGGTCAGTTTTATTGATGGTACGGGCATTGATCAGACCAATGTCCAAATTGTTGATTTTAATTTTTCGTTCCAGACTTTTAACGGAAGGACCAAATGTAATAATGATTCCTTTAGAATCTTTATTGAATGGAATGACTTCATCCCACACATCCTCAAAGTTTAGGACTTCCTGCTCAATGCGTGCACTGCTTGCAGGAATGCGCAAGATTGTAAACTTGCCCTGGTTTAAAGCATATTCGAGTAAGTATGATGCTTCGTTCATATCTTTAGCCATCAATACTTCAAATTCTTTTAGGTTGGCAGTGAGTGGAAAATCATAAATACCATGATATAGACTTGCAGGATAGGTGCTCAGTCCAGCATCACGAATGATAATCACAAGTGAGTTCATCAGATGCACATGGTGTTGCAATTGATTCATCAACGCAGGTGCATTTTTAGAAGTCACTGATAGTACAGGTTTACTGTTTGCATCACTCAGTCCTGCCAGCATGGTAACCATCAAATCAATGGATCCATTAATCGTATGATAGCGTTCAGGATATTCATATTGAAAGGCTTTAAAGTGATCTTTAGGATACTTAACATCGTTGATGAGTGTAATATCATCATGCAATGTCATAACAGTATCTAAGGTTTCTAGATAATCAGAGTAGTTATCTGGTCGGTCTTGATCAGTTTTAAAAGCTGGGAATTCAAGTTTACGAAACTCCTTCTCTTTCACGCGTGTTTGCACATGAATGATGTGGGGGCCGGTCATGGTTAAGGATAGTTTGAATATTTTACTTAAATCTCCTAAGTGTTGACCATTTATGGGACCGTGATAATCAAAACCAAAATGCGAAAAGATTGTTGGTTCAATGACTGCATCCTTAATCGCATCACGAAATTGTGTGAGTGATTCCAGTAAGGGTCTGGAGATACGGCTGGAATTTAAAACATTTTTCATATCACGTTTGGTATCTGTATACACCTTCGAGATACGAATGCTTTTAATTGCTGCATCAACTGAGTTGTAATGGCGTAAGAGTGATTTTTGTTCATCTAATAAGACCA
>DEPV01000020.1:0-22542 GCA_002358955.1 Erysipelothrix sp. UBA3383
GTCTTATTTTCATAAGGTATGTTTAACTCGTTCGCTCTCTTCTGCTTGTTTAGCATTATTGAAGCGATCTAGAGTTCCTACTAAATATCCTGTGATACGACGAATGCGCTCGAATCCAAATTCACCCTCATCTTCACTACGTCCACATGATGGGCAAGTTTCATTGATGATTCCAGTGTATCCACAAATTGGGTCACGATCAACTGGGTGGTTGATTGCTCCATAACCAATTTGAGCATCGTGCATCATACGCACTACTTGTTCAAAGGCTTCAAGGTTTTGAGTCGTATCCCCATCCAGTTCAACATAAGAGATATGTCCTCCGTTTGTCAGTACATGGTAAGGTGCTTCCAGTGCTAATTTTTCTTGAATTGAAATATCATAGTAAACTGGAACATGGAATGAGTTGGTATAGAATTCATGGTTTGTAACATCATCAATGTTTCCGTAGATGGAACGGTCAATAGCAACAAAGCGTCCTGATAAACCTTCTGCAGGTGTTGCAATCAATGAGAAGTTGAGTTTTGTTTCATTCATGTACTCATCCGCTTTATCACGCATGTGTTTTACAATCTTTAATCCTAATTCTTGTGCTTCTGCACTTTCACCGTGGTGTTTTCCGATGAATGCTTTCAGACACTCTGCAAGTCCAATGAATCCAAATGCAAGGGATCCATGCTTATAAACTTTATGAAGGTTGTCATTAGGTTTAAGTGACTTGGAGTTTTTCCATACACCTTGTCCTAATAAGAACTTAAAGTTGGATACTGATTTTGAACATTGAATTTCATAACGCTCAAGAAGTTGTAATTTAACAAGTTCTAATAAGTGATCCAATTCATTGAAGAAGCCATCATAATCAGGTGCATCATGGTTTAAGATACCGTGTTTGATTCCTAGACGTACAAGGTTGATTGATGTAAAACTTAAGTTACCTCGACCAATAACCTCTTCATTATCAGGATCATTAATATCACCCATAACACGGGTACGACATCCCATATAAGTTACTTCAGTTTCATAACGCCCATCACGGTAGTACTGTTTGTTGAAAGGTGAGTCGATGAATGAGAAGTTAGGGAACAGACGTTTTGCACTGACTTTAATTGCCAGCTTGAATAGATCGTAGTTCGGATCTTCTGGGAAGTAGTTCACACCTTCCTTAACCTTAAAGATTGAGATTGGGAAGATTGGTGTTTCACCCTTACCTAATCCATTGTCTAATGCTTTCAGATAGTTCTCAAGAACCATACGACCTTCTGGTGTAATATCAGTACCAAAGTTGATTGATGAGAATGGTACTTGTGCTCCAGCACGTGAGTGCATGGTGTTTAAGTTATGGATGAATGCTTCCATAGCCTGGAATGTAATACGGTCTGTAATACGAAGTGCTTTATCATATCCTAAATCAAGGATTCTAATCGCACGCTCATCATCTTTATAGATGCTGTAGAAATCTTTTATATCCAGTGTAATGGATGTTTGTTTGTCGATGAGTTTTACTGTCTTATCCCAGTTTGTTTTTGTTAGCAGGTCTTCAAGTTCAAAGAAATCGTATAGTTTTTGTTTGAATTGTTTCTTGAAGGTGTTTAGGACACCTGGTGCCATGTAGTAATCAAATGCTGGAATGGATTGTCCACCATGTTGATCGTTTTGGTTGGATTGAATTGCGATTGCAGCCAGTGCAGCATAAGACATGATGTCTTTAGGTTTACGCAAGTGACCATGTCCTGTAGAGAACCCATTTTCAAACAACTGTTCTAAGTTGATTTGGTTACATGTTGTTGTTCCCATTGGCAAGAAGTCCATATCATGGATGTGAATCTGTCCTGAGTCGTGTGCTTCATAGAAGGATTGATCCATTTGGTATGCTTTTGCAAATTCTTTTGATACAGTAGATCCAAATTGTAACATCATACCCATGGGTGAGTTACCATCAACGTTGGCATTTTCACGTTTAGAATCTTCTTCTTTTGCTTCCTTTTGGTTTAATTTCTCAATCGCTTTAAGAAATTTATGTTGCTTAGAGATGAAAATCTTACGTGAGTCGTTACGACGGTTACGGTATTGAGAGAATGATTCATACACATCAATGTAGTTTTGACGTAATAATTCACGTTCAATTAAATCTTGGATGTGTTCAATGGAGATAAAATCTTCCTCTTGTGCAATGGTTTGAATTTGTTCTAATACAGATGCATAGACGTGGTTGACATCTTCTCCATCATATTTAGGATTTTCAATTGAGTCGAAGCCTTTTTTAATGGCTACAGCGATTTTTTCACCGTGAAATTCGGCTTTTTGATTATCGCGTTTTAATATTGTAATTGTGTTCATAATTCCTCCCCTTAACTGTTTATATCATAATAGGTTATAATGTATGTGGCAATATGAAAATCGTGCAATACACTTGTTAATCCACTTCACAATCAATAATGATAATATATTTAACGATTGTCGATAAGTCCTGCGAAGAATCAGTAAATATTAAAGAAATATGCTATACTTCTAGTAAGGGGGCGATAGACATGATTATTGTTCGTTTGGACCGTGTCATGGCAGATCGAAAGATGTCCTTAAGAGAATTAAGTAGTTTAACCGGGCTTTCAGAAGTGAATTTATCAAAACTGAAGAATTCCCATGTTAAAGCAATTCGATTCTCCACTTTAAATGCGATATGTACCCATTTAAAGTGTCAGCCTAGGGATATTCTCGAATTTGTTTATGATATTTAAAGTATAGAGTACCAATATAAGTACGCTTATTATATAAAGATACCAGTGATCTTAATTGGATTGAGATCACGGTGAATTTTGAGTATTTTATTTACTTGTGTAAAGTGATGTAAAAAGTGTATAATAAGATATGGTTAATTTGCGTTAAATAATGCAAGAGATGAGGTAGAAAAAATGATTAAAGTTCTATTACTAGTTGTATCAGCACTTTTAATAATCCTATCATTATTACAAAGTGGAAAATCAGAAGGATTTACTGGAGCATTCTCTGGTAGTTCTAGTCTTGATTTATTCTCAAATACGAAAGAGCGTGGTGCTGAGAAAGTAATCTCAAACTTAACGATGGTTGTAGGTGTGCTTTTTATTGCACTTGTACTCGTAGCACTTAAACTTCAGTAAAACCGCAAAAGCGGTTTTTCTTATTTTTATGAATAATTACAAACAATATGAAATGATTCAAAAGTATTTTGAGTCCTATAATGATGTAGTAGTGTTGGATATCTTGATAGCAGATATCGCAAAGACACTCTCTTTTAAACATGCTGATGTTAAATTAGTATTAGATACCATGATTAATGATCAAGAAGCCATCGTGGTTGAAGATCAATTCTACTTATTAAATGGAAAGCCTTATATTGTAGGACAGTTTAAGGCTGTTCGTGAAAACTTTGGCTTTGTTGAAAACTTAGATAATTCCATCTATGTCGGGAAAGATGATTTTAATGGTGTGATGGATTTGGATGATTGTTTAGTCCGTATTGAATCCAGTGAGAAACAGTTTGGTGTTGTAGTAGCCATCATCAAACACCATAAAGAATTTGTTTTAGGGACCATTGTTGATAACAAGGGTCAGATTGAATTTAAAACTTATGATAAAAAGATTTTTAAACCGATTGAATTTGCACAAACACCCAAAGGGGTGAAGGATAATGATCGTATCATTGTTCGTATTCAAGAGTATGGTGAGACTTTAAAAGTTGTTTTAGAATCTGTATTGGGACAGGCTGATGAGCCAGGTATGGATGTTTTAAGTGTTCTTGTTGAACATGAATTACCAACTGAGTTTCCACAAGAGGTTCTCGATAGTGCAACACAGGTGCCCTCAGAGGTTATTGCAGCTGATATTAAAGGACGCATGGATCATCGTGATCAGTATGTTATTACGATCGATGGTGAAGATGCAAAAGATCTCGATGATGCTATTTATATGGAACGTCGTAACAATGGGTATCGTCTTTATGTTCATATTGCAGATGTATCACATTATGTAACACAGGGTAGTGTGATTGATGAAGAGGCGTATAATCGATCATCATCCATCTATATGGTAGACCGTGTTGTACCTATGTTACCCCAAGTCTTATCCAATGGGATCTGTTCACTTCATCCCAATGTTGACCGTTTAACAATGACCGTACAAATTGATTTTGATATGAACGGCAATGTGGATGACTATAATATCTATGATTCTGTGATTCAATCAAAACAGAGATTATCCTACAATCAGGTCAATGCGAATAAAGATTTAGGATTAGCTCAAGATCAAGTGGATATGATGCTGGAATGTGCTGCACGTTTACAATATAAACGTGAGCAAGCAGGATCAATCGGTTTTGATAGTGATGAGAGTCAATTTGTAATTGATGCTCAAGGTAAAGTCTTAGATGTGTTCAAGCGTACTTCAGGTGTTGGTGAGGCGATGATTGAAAGCTTTATGGTTAGTGCCAATGAGGTGGTAGCACAATATGCTAAATATCAGTTCTTACCCATTGTATACCGAGTGCATGAGCATCCAAGTAAAGAGAAGATGCAAGACTTATCGCATACTTTAAGAATTCTTGGGTATCGTATGAAGGGGCAACTGGATGAAGTTAAACCAAAGACCCTGCAAAAAGCATTAGAGTACTTTGAGAATAAACCGGAGTATCATGTGGTATCACGCCTCATGTTACGTTCGATGTCTAAAGCACGTTATGCTCCAGAGCCAATTGGTCACTTTGGTTTGGCACTTGAAGACTATACACACTTCACTTCGCCAATTCGACGCTATGCTGACTTGATGTTACATCAACGCATTAAGAAATACCGTAATGCCGTCAGTGATAAGAACAAAGGACTTGATGATGAGTTTGCAAGTGAGGCAGGACTTCATATATCAGAGCGTGAGCGTACTATTCTAGAAGCTGAACGTACTGTTGAGAAAATTAAGAAATGTCAATTCATGGAAGATAAGGTGGGGGAACGATATACCGCTTATGTTTCTGGAGTATCAGGGTTTGGAATGTTTGTTGAACTGGATAATACCATTGAAGGATTAGTCCATGTGCGTACGATGCGTGATGATTACTACATCTACGATCAAAAGGCTCAAAAACTAATTGGCGAATCGGGTAATAATGAATACTCGATTGGGCAGAAAGTTCGTGTTAAATTAGTTTCTGTGGATCTTGAAGAAAATGTTATTATGTTTGAGTTACTGCGAGAACGTAAACCAAGACGTCCACAAAACAACCGTCCTGATCGTGGACGATCCGACCGCAACCGATCCGACCGTAATCGTTCCGAGCGTTCACGCTCTGGGCGTAACCGTAAAGACCACAAGTCAGGAAGACCTGCAAGAAGGGGTGCTAAAAATGACAGGAATCGTAAAAAATCGTAAAGCGTTTCATGATTATTTTATTGAAGATCAATATGAAGCAGGATTAGTGCTTCAAGGATCTGAGATTAAGTCACTGCGTGATGGTAAGGTGCAACTGAAGGATTCTTATATTACTTTCATTAATGATGAAGCTTATATTAAGGGCATGCACATTGATAAATACGATCATGGGAATCGTTTCAATCATGATGAAACACGCGATCGTAAACTCTTATTACACCGTCATGAAATTGAAAAACTCCAAAAAGCAGTGCAACTCCAAGGCTACACGATTGTACCACTTGGCATTCACCTTGTGAGAGGGCGTGCTAAGTTGAGTATTGCTGAAGCTAAAGGGAAACACTTATACGATAAACGTCAAGTTGAAAAAGAACGCAGCATGAAGCGTGACATTCAAAGGGCGATGAAAAATAATTATTAATAAAGGGCCATTGGCCCTTTATTTGTGTTTACTTGGATTGCATTCAATATGATTTGTGTGTATTATATATGTAATACATGGAGGTGCCATATGGGACTATATATTTTTCTAGGAATCGTTGTATTACTAGTAGTATTTGCGATTTCAATTTATAACGGATTGGTTCGTTTGCGTAATCTTGTTGAAGAAGCATTCTCAACAATGGATGTTTATCAAAAAAAACGTTATGACTTAATTCCTAACGTTGTTGAAACGGTAAAAGGTTATGCAAAACATGAATCAGAAACTTTAGAAGCGGTTATTGCTGCACGAAATAAAGCACAAGCTGCAACTTCACCGGATGCACAAATGGCTGCAGAGGGAGACTTATCCAATGTTATGGGTCGTTTGTTTGCTTTAACTGAGAGTTATCCAGATCTAAAAGCAAATACAAACTTTATGGATCTGCAAAAACAATTGCAAACACTTGAAGCTGAGATTGCACAATCTCGTAAATACTATAATGGTACAGTACGTACTTATAATACGAAGATTCAAGTCTTCCCAAACAATCTTTTTGCTGGAATGTTTGGTTTTACTAAGAAATCATTATACGAAGTTACAGATGCAACAGAACGTGAAAACGTTAAGGTTTCATTTTAAAGAGGCATTGCCTCTTTTTTTAAAAGGTAGGTGAATTATGAAACAACTTAGAGTACTACTTTTAAGTGTGCTGATGGTTATCATTAGTATGGTGCCCACTCAAGCTCTTGAAAGTAATGATTATGACGTCTTTGGTGATACATACGATGTAGATATCACAGTGAAAGGCAATGGGCAGATTGAATATAATATTAATCTCGCGATCGATTTTAATGAACCGCGACAGGGAGTATATTTCAATGTGCCACAATCCCATCGCATGTCAATGAAACTTGCAAGTGGAGCGAGTGTTGATAAGGAATATTTCTTTCCAATTACAAACATCTCCTCATCACATAATATGAAAGTTTCTAAGGACCGTAAATGGGTGAATATACGTCTTGGTCAAGAAGGGCATTATCAAGAGGGTCGTGTTAATTATCAATTGCACTATACAATGAATACCTATGATTTAGATCTTGAAGGACTACAAATGGTATATATTGATTTAATGCCCAATGGATTGGATTATCCGGTACGTCAATTGAACTATGTTGTTCGCTTTGATGAAGATGTTCAAGGGGATTATTTCATCTACCCACCCAGTGGTGAAGTACAAAAATTAAAATTGGATAATAATGAGATCCGTGGATCTTATGATTTTGATGGACTGCATGAAACGGTCACCTTAGAAGTTCCTTTAGAAAATAATTATTTTACCTTCCCAACCATCGATTACATTAAACCGGCATTGTTTTTAGGATTGCTTGTAGCTGTAGTTGTTATTGGTATTTATTGGTTATTTGGACGTGATCCGATCGTTGTTGAAAGTGTTGAGTTTGCTCCCCCTGAAGGCATTAGTTCAGGAGAAGTGGGCTACATTTATCGAGGAATGGTCTTATCCAAAGATGTTGTATCCTTTATTGTATACTGGGCATCTAAAGGATATATAATAATCCATGAAGATAAGAAAAAAATCTCTCTTGAGAAAATTAAAGACTTACCACAAGGATGGAATGCAGAGGAAATGCGACTGTTCAATAAAATCTTTGAAAGTGGTGATCTTGTTACCATGAAGAGTTTAGAGAAGAAAGTAGGTCCGACAGTACAACACGTTCAGGCAGCAATTCCAAAACGATTTACTAAAAATAAAGCGATGCATGTGTTTGATCGAAAATCATCAATGATGAAAATTCTATCGGTCTTCTTAGTCTCATTGATTCCTGCCTTTATGGGATATGCGGTTGTACTGCTTAGAACATCTTATGTTGGCGATGCACGTGTGGGATTCTTTGTTGCTTATGGTGTATTCTTTATTATGTCATGCCTGGGTGCTGGATTATTAGCATTTGATCGTGTTTATAAAAAGAGCCATCGCGTTATTTATCTAATGGCAGTTCTTATACCAACATTCCTTATTGGTTTTGTACTTGCACTAATCTTTGGTTCAGCCGACAATGAACTAGTGGTCTTTTCCACATTGCTACTTTATAGTGTCAGTTTACTCTTTGTAGCAAACACCAGTCGTAGAACTCAACAGGGTGCAGACTGGGTAGGGCAAATCAGAGGTCTTAAACGCTTCATTGAAGTGGCAGAAAAAGATCGTCTTATTCAGCTTGTAGAAGAAACGCCTTATCTGTTCTATGACATTCTTCCTTATGCTTATGTATTAGGAATTAGTGATGTCTGGATTAAACGTTTTGAAGGTATTACCTTGATGCAACCGGATTGGTATGTCAGTACATCTCCAAACCTTACAACTTACCTTATGTTAAACAACCTCAATCGTTCGATGAATCGAATGAATACTTCAATTACTTCAATGCCTGCAAGTACAAGTTCAGGCGGAGGTAGTTTTGGAGGCGGCGGAGGCGGTGGATTCTCCGGCGGTGGTTTTGGTGGTGGTGGCGGCGGAAGCTGGTAATCACAAATCTATTAATAATTGAACCGATTACTCTATGTAGTCGGTTTTTCCATCAATTAGCACCAAAAGGGGAACAGTTTCATCATGAGTTTGTGTTAAAATATTACAAAGGCGGTATTCGTATGAAGGTATATTTCAAGGGTTATAAATTCAAGACAGCACTGGCAGTGTTTCTAAAATTTGTTGAAGCATGTTTTGAATTAATCTTGCCACTTTTAATGGTAAGTCTTATTAATGAAGGGATTTTTAAAAATAATCAGGCACATGTTTACTCCGTTGCCATCCAAATGGTGGTACTGACACTTGCTGGTTACTTAGCATCCATCACCTGTCAGTATTTTGCATCGGTGATTGCACAACGTGTTGGGGGTAAGATGCGCAGTGACTTGCTGTCTAAACTGATACATATGGACCAATCTGTACGTGATCAATATGATGAAGCATCATTAATCATGCGTGGAAGTAGTGATATCGATCGTATTATTGATATGATTGCTCGTACTATTCGACTTGCTGTAAGGGCACCGATGATTATCTTTGGGAGTGTTGTGGCGATGTATCTACTGGATCCACAACTCAGTAAAATTCTACTGGCAATGATTCCGGTTTTTGTGGTAGTGATTGCTTTGTTTATGTTTCTTTCGCTTAAATTTAATAAGTCGGTACAGAAACAATGGGATCAATTCAGTTATCAAGTTCGTGAATACCTGAGTGGAATCCGTATTATCTTTGCTTTTAATAAAGCGGAAGATGTAACTCAAGATTTAAAACAACAAAACAAACGATTGAGTCGTGTGCAAAACTTGATGACAGGTGTTAATAGCATTTCTAGTCCATTGATCACATTCATGATGAATACCTTGCTTATTTACTTAGTTTATTTGGGGGCGCTTAAAGTAGGCGATGGAAGCATGAACTCCAGTCAAATTCTTGCGCTGATTAACTACTGTACTCAGATTGTATTAACACTGATTGTTTTTATGAATTTAGTCATGATTTTTTCCAAAGGCTATGCTTCTTGGCAGCGTGTGAGTGAAATCTTGTATCTGGATGGACGTTTTGATAAAGACGGTGTTGATACGCTTGAAGAGGGTGCCTTGGATTTGGTGTTTGAGAATGTGAGTTTCTCTTATCCACAATCAAGACATCATGTACTTAATAATGTTTCGTTTTCGATTAATGCGGGTGAAACATTGGGGATTGTTGGTTTAACAGGCAGTGGGAAGTCAACACTCTTGAAACTCATCAATCGTATGTATGATCCTCAAGAAGGTGTCATCAAAATGCAGAACAAAGCCATTGACCAGTACAATGTTGAGAATTTACGTCAGCATGTGGGGTATATTGCACAAAAACCACAATTCTTTGCAAATGACTTAAAGTCTGCAATCAGTATGGATGATACGGTGGATGTTGCTCATTATATAAAACTTGCTCAAGGGAAAGATATCTTGAATAAAGGTTTGGAAGCACCGATTACTAAAGGTGCAGGTAATTTCTCAGGGGGACAGCGTCAACGCATGAGTATTGCGCGTCAGTTGGCTAAAGATCCGGGTATCTTATTGTTTGATGATTCTTTCTCTGCACTGGATACCATTACAGATCGTAATTTAAGACAAGCATTGAATACCTTAGATCCCAAACCTACGACAGTGATCGTATCGCAAAGAACATCTACCATTATGGATGCTGATAACATCATCGTGCTTGAAAAAGGGAGTATTGTTGCCTTTGGTAGACATGAGGATTTATTACAATCCAGTTCCTACTATCAAAAAATTCATGCATTGAATTCTGAGGTGATCTCATGAAAAAATTCTATGGTTACATAACAATATCGTTATTTGCAGCACTGGGAGCCAGTGTCAGTCTTATTGCAACTCCATTCTTTTTAGGGAAGGCAATTGATGCAATGGGACATAATATGGATCTTGTGCTTGAAAATTTAGGCATCAGTCTTGCTATTTATGCTTTCTATTCACTGATGAGTTTTCTGGTTCAGATTACATCATCTCATGCAGGGATTTTATATACTCAAATTCTTAAAGATCAATTGCTCAGTCGCATTGAGAAGGTATCTTTAAGTTATCTTGATACCAGTTCACACGGATATATTTTATCGGTTTTTACCAATGACACACAGTTATTTCAGGAAGGACTTGTTCAATTAATAACCCAAGGATTCCAAGGGGTGTTTACGGTTATCATTGCAGCGGTGTTTATGTTTCAAATTGATGTCTCACTAACGCTGATTGTATTTATCAGTATTCCCATTGTGATGTTGAACTCTTATTTTGTTAATATCAGAGCTTCTAAGCTTTTTACAGTACAACAAGAAAACAATGCAGTCTTGAATGATACCCTTACTCAAGTATTAGAAAATCATGAACTGATTCAAACTAATAATTTAGAAGGAGTGGCACAGGATTGGGTTAATCGTGATAATGATGCCTTGAATAAAATTGCTGAAAAAGCACAATTTATGGGTGCATTGATTAATCCGACAACGCGTCTTGTCAACAATATATCTTATATGATGATTGGTCTTTTAGGAAGTTTTGTCGTTGTCGATAAGGGCATCAGTATTGGTGTTCTCACCAGTTTTATTTCATACAGTGTGATGTTTTCCAAACCAATGAATGAAATGTCTGCTGTATTTGGTGATATATCACTGGGTAAAGTCGCTTTTGATCGCATTCGTAAACAACTTAAAATGCCACTTCAAATAGATACAGACCATCATGTTGGCTTAAAAGGGGAAACCATCACGATGAAAGGTGTGCATTTTTCATACAACAACTCCATTCCTGCAATTACAGACTTGGATCTGAATATCAAACCCTTAAGTAAGGTGGCGATTGTAGGCCCGACAGGAAGTGGTAAAAGTACACTGATTAATTTACTCTTGCGTTTTTATGACATTAATCAAGGGGAGTTTAGAGTGGATGGAATGAATGTATCGTCCATGTCATCACAATCCGTTCGGGAAGTGATGGGTGTGGTTCTTCAAGAGCCGTGGCTGTTTAAAGGAAGCATCCTTGAGAACTTAAAATTTGGTAATGCTGATGCAAGCTATGAACAAGTTGAATTTATGGCCCAACAAGTGGGTGCAGCAGATTTCATCAACAGTTTACACGATGGTTATGACTCCATTATTGGTGAAATTAACCTAAGTCAGGGTCAAAAACAAATGTTAACTATAGTGCGTGCTCTTCTAAGTGATGCACCGGTATTACTTCTGGATGAAGCAACTTCAAACATTGATATTGTGTCTGAGAAAATCATTCAACAAACACTGCAAGATATGATGGAAACACACACCTCGTTCTTTGTTGCACACAGACTTCAAACCGTTGTAGATTCTGATTTAATCTTAGTAATGAAAGAAGGGGTTCTAGTTGAGCAAGGAACCCATGATGCCCTGATGAAAGCCGATGGATTTTATGCTCAACTTTATCAAGCACAGTTCTAATTAACGCAATTTCTGTGAAAGTTAATATCGATATGGAAGCGTGCTTTTCTGTGATATAATTATTAAAGAATTAGGAGGTCACTATGCCACAACCTTTATTTACACTCAACTCAATATTAAGAGTTCTTAAAGTCATTGTTGATTTTTCAATTATTTGGTTGACTGTTTATTATGTATTAAAAATTGTTCGTAATAATTCGCGAACTGTTCAAATTTTCAAAGGAATTATATTTATTATTGCGGTATGGTATTTGTCCCGTATTATGGGCTTTATGACATTGAAAGCATTGTTGGACTTTGTTGTTAACAATTCATTCTTAGTCTTAATTATTATATTCGCACCGGAAATTCGAAGCATGTTAGAGCGTTTGGGGAAAACATCTGTGTTTACACCTATCCACTCATTAAGTGGGGATCAAAAAGAGAATCTTGTTGATCAGCTTGTAGGTGCTGTTGATAACTTATCAAAAAGCAGTACAGGGGCTTTAATTTCACTGGAACAAGGGTCCTCATTACTGGACTACATTAAAACCGGAACACCGATTAACTCCATTGTTACAGAAGAGTTATTAAGTTCTATTTTTGTAACGTCTACACCACTGCATGATGGGGCAGTTATTATTCAAGGGGACCGCATTGCATGTGCATCAGCGTATTTCCCTCCAACTAACCTTGATTCGCCATCATCCTATGGAGCACGACACCGTGCTGCAATTGGTATTTCAGAGATTACCGATTCAGTTACCATTGTTGTATCTGAAGAGACAGGACGTATCTCGATTGCAGAAAATGGGAAGTTGCGTGAGGTGGATGTTAATGCACTGCGTGATTTCTTAAATCAATTGATCATTGATACTGAGAGTCATGTTTCTCAAGCCATTGGAACTAAGAAGCAAAGACGCTTGTCTTTATCACGTTTGGGTGGTGCATCCGATCCAATTAAAATTGAGAAGTTACAAGAAGATCCACTTGTAAGCAAAGAAGAAAAAGAATCCAGTTTCAAATCCATCTTCAACCGTAAACCCAAAAATGTGGAAGCTACGGATGATAAGAATGAAACGGAAGAAACAGAAGATGAAGCAAAACCGTTTGTTGCTTCTGTTGATTTAGAAAAAGATATTTTAGATGATGATATGTTCAGTAGTGAAATCGTAGACAGGAGTGATGACAATGAAGAAACAAAATAATCACGATGTAGATGATAAAGTTGAACTGGCTCAGTTAATTGCTGAGAAAAGTGAAAAGCTATCGAAGCGATATGAAGCGGCAGGTTCATTCATTGAACGCTTCATGAAACGAATCAGTGCGTTCTTTGATCGTGTCTTATTTGATCGTAAACACGGTTTATTCGTTTCTTTTGCCATTACACTATTAGTGTATCTAGCTTTCAACCAAGGGGGTGCAACTGCAGTCAGCAGTTTTGCCCATGAAATTCCTAAAGTTAAAGTTAATGTCAATTATAACAGTGAGATTTTTGAAGTTAGTGGGTATGATGAAACAGTAGCTCTAACACTTGTTGGAGATTATTCTGATGTTTCAATGGTGAACCCACAGGGTGATTTTAATGTTGAGCTGGATCTGCGTGGTTATGGTGAAGGAACACACCAAGTTAAATATAAGGTTAACAGTATTTCCAATCGTGTTCGTGCAACCATTAATCCTGCTACAGCAACAGTTACCATTTCAACCAAAGAAGCTAAAGTAGTGCAATTAAGTCATGACTTCATCAACCTTGATAAACTGGGATCACAGTATGTTCTTAGCGATCCTGAGTTAAGTCAGCGTGATGTTACCATTCGTGCCTCAAAACAAGGGCTTGAAGATGTAGCCTTTGTTCGTGCTTTAATTGATGTTGCTAATAAAACAGAAACCTTTGAAACAGATGCTACGGTAGTGGCTTACAACGCTAAAGGGGAGATGTTGAAAAATGTTGACATCATTCCATCCACGGTAAGTGTGAAGGTAGAGATATCATCACCCAACAAAACAGTACCGATTAAACCGGTATTTGAAGGTGTGTTGCCTGATGATAAGGCGGTATCATCCTTAACGATGAACCATGAAGCAATGACCATCTACGGTCCTCAATCCGTCCTTGATAAGATTGATGAAATTGTCATTCCAATTAAGGCATCAGAAGTCAGTGGTGATACCAGTTTTGTTCAAAACATAGTACTGCCTTCAGGAGTGCGTCATGGTACAGTATCAAAAGTATCCATGGATATTAAATTGGCAGAAGGGACATCACGTACCTATAAAATTCCAATTAACTATCGCTATAATGTGAATAACTTGTCGGTTGCACTGACCGATCAGCAAGAACCCTTTACAACCATTGAAGTCTTTGGTACTGAAGAGAACTTAAGTGATGAACAATTCATCATTGATCGTGTGCTTGTGTATATTGACCTTCGCGATGCGGAGGTGGGTGAATCTCAAGAGTTTACACTTTTTGTAGATTATGTGGATCCAAAGAGTTATTTATACCGCATCAAACCGGTAGAAGAAACGAAATTATTTAATATTATTAAACAGTAATACCATGTTTTTTTAGGAAGAGGTTTTTGTAATGAGTAGATATTTTGGTACAGATGGCATTCGTGGGGAAGCTAATAAAACACTGACCCTTGAAATAGCTCTGAAANNGGACAATTCTTAGGTTCAAAATTTAAACAAGAAAAGATTTTAATCGGGCAAGACACACGTCTATCCGGTGATATGTTTGCATCAGCACTGGCTGCAGGTGCAAGTTCCATGGGGGCAGAAGTTTATCTTCTGGGTGTCTGTTCAACACCAGCAATCTCATATTTAGTCGTTGATCAAGGCTTTAGTGCTGCTGTTATGATTTCAGCAAGTCACAATCCATTTCAAGATAATGGTTTAAAATGCTTTGCATCAACAGGTATGAAAATCTCTGATGCACTTCAAGATGAAATCGAAGACTATATTGATGGTCTGATTACACTTGAAGTTGCTAATAGTTCAAGTATAGGTAAAATTCATGATTATCATGCAGGGATGAAACACTACATTCAACATATTGAAGATGTGGTTACAACACCTTTGGATGGTTTGAAGATTGTACTTGATAATGCGAATGGTTCAGCAGTATCCAGTTCTAAAGAAGCCTTTGAAGATTTAGGGGCTACGGTTCATGTTTTACACAGTGAACCAACTGGTGTTAACATCAATCTTAATTGTGGATCAACTCATCCTGAGTCCTTAATGGAAGCAGTGGTAGCAATGAACTACGACATGGGATTTGCCTTTGATGGGGATGCTGACCGAGTTCAAGCGGTGGATCACTTAGGGCAATTGATTGATGGGGATGGTATTTTATACATTCTTGCTCAAGCGCTTCAAGATAAAGGTCTATTGTATAAAAATACAATTGTATCGACAGTTATGGCTAACCTTGGATTCATTCAAGCTGCTAAAGCAAAGGGCTTTAATGTGATTCAGACGGATGTTGGTGATAAACATGTCTTTGCTAAAATGGTGGAAGAGGATTATGCGCTGGGGGGCGAACAATCCGGACACATCATTGTGAAAGAATTTATGAACACAGGGGATGGTGTTTTAACAGCCCTGATGTTGGCAGAAATTTGTGCTAAGGAAAAGATGGCAATCCGTGATCTTCTGGATGGATACCAAAATTTCCCACAAGTTCTTTATAATTTACCTGTAAGTGATAAGCATACTATAATGAGTCATTCTGATGTCTTGAATCAAGAAGCGATCATCACCCAAGCATTGGGTCAAGAGGGACGTATTTTGGTAAGAGCATCCGGTACTGAAAATCTGGTTCGTATTATGGTTGAAGCAAAATCAACAGAATTGTGTGATGAGCATATCAATGCTATGATAGAGGTAATCAGAAACATAGGATAATAGGTGATATTATGAAATATGTTATAAATATTGTTGAGGATGAAAAAGACCTCAATGAATTAGTTAAAAGTTATTTGGAGAAAGCTGAGTATGAGGTGCGTTCATACTTTACATACGATGAGGCTAATGCCCATGTTGAGGATGATGATGTTCATTTATGGATATTAGACATCATGCTTGATAATAAGTCAGGTTTTGATCTGATTGAGCGTATTAAGGCACATGCACCCCTAACTCCGGTTATTTTCATGTCGGCTCGTGATCAAGAGTTTGATCGCATCATCGGACTTGAAAAAGGGAGTGATGATTACATCACAAAACCATTTTCTCCGAAGGAGATGGTACTTCGTGTTAATAACATCATTAAGCGTGTCTATGCGCAGGAAGTACAGACTGAGGTTGATGGTTACATCATTGATGAAAAGCAGCGTAAGGCGCTTAAAAACGGTGAGGAACTGGAATTAACAACCAAGGAGTTTGATCTTCTGATGATGTTTATTAAAAATCGTTCCGTAGCATTCACACGTGAGCAGATCTTAGTCCATGTATGGGAAACCAATTACTTTGGATCAGATCGAGTTGTGGATGATACCCTGCGTCGATTACGTAAGAAGATGCCAGGGCTGAACATTCAAACCATTTATGGATTTGGATACAGACTGGGATAATGAGAAAAATCTCCAATTATGTAAGAAAGCTTAGTATTACACAACAACTACTTGGTATTGTTGTTTTTACAACAGCTTTCTTTTTAATATTTTTCTTTGGAATCATCTCAATGAACATCAACCGTTTTGTTGAAGTTCAAATGTATGATGTGATCCATCGCTCACAGGAAAATATTATCTTTAATTATCAACAAGATGTGAGTCCGCAGTATTTATTTGGTGCTGAAGACCGCGATATGTCACACATTATTTATCGTGATGGTGAATTTTTCATTTCCAGTGGGATTGGTAATGTGGATTCTGAGCTTTTGAGCTACTTAAATACCCATGTTGAAGATTTGGCAAGTGTAACTCAAAATGACTTTTACTATAAGAAGAGCAGCCTTTATACGGTCATTGCGATTAATCAAGATGATGTTTTAGTGTCGATTATGTCCCAGCAATACCATCAAGGGTTTAAGGATCTTTTATTAAATAACATCATCAATATGATGATGGTGATCATGGTTGTAATATTCTCCTTACTTTTAATATGGGTCTTGTACATCATTCATCCACTCAATTTAATTAAAGAGTACATCAATCGCATACGAAACAATGAGAATGTGAGTTTGAAGATTGAGAGGGATGATGAGATTGGTGAACTTGCTAAAGTCTTGGTAGAAATGCATGATGAGTTAAAACGCCAAGAGAAGTTAAAAGAAGAAATGATTCAGAATATTTCACATGACTTAAAAACTCCGATTGCTACCATTAAGTCGTATGGAGAAAGTATTAAGGATGGGATTTATCCTTATGAAACCTTAGAGAAGTCGGTTGATGTTATCATTGAGCATGCTGAACGTTTAGAAAAGAAAGTGTTTAACTTACTGATGTTAAACCGTATGGATTATCTGACTCATGAACAACAAGATATAAAGAATGAATTTGAATTGGCGCCAGTGATTGAACATGTGATTGTCTCATCCAACCAGTTTAGACCTGAGATTAATTTTGTTTTAGAAGCGGATGAGAGTACGACATTCAATGGATCGGAAGAACCATGGCGTGTTGTTATTGAAAACTTACTGGATAATGCGCTGCGTTATGCCAAGTCAGAAATCATCATCACCGTGAAGAAGGATTATGTTTCTGTTTATAATGATGGTAGTCATATCGATCAAAGCAGTGCAACGGCCTTATTCAACGCCTATGAAAAAGGTGAAGGGGGACAATTTGGATTGGGTCTTGCGATTGTCAACCGTGTTACCAGCAACTATGGATATAAAGTTAGTGTCCATAATGAAAGAGATGGTGTGGAATTCATCATTAGAAAGGATGTATAACTATGAGTAACGAAAGAAGAATGGCAGTATTGATTGATAGCGATAATGTACCCTATTCTAATATTGGAGGGGTATTGAATGAATTAACACGTTATGGTATTCCAACCATCAAACGGATTTATGGGGATTGGACCAAACAAAGTGCATCCGGATGGAAAAATCGTCTTTTAGATCATGCTATAACACCCATACAACAATACTCCTACACACAAGGTAAAAATGCGACAGATTCAGCGCTGATCATTGATGCTATGGATTTACTGTACAGTGATAATGTTGAGATGTTCTGTATCGTATCATCGGATTCTGATTTTACGCGTCTTGCAGTTCGACTTCGTGAGGCGGGTAAGTATGTGATTGGAATTGGAGAACGTAAAACTCCCAATGCCTTTATTGCATCTTGTGATAAATTCATTTACCTGGAAATCATTGAACCTTTAGGAAGTAAATCCAAACAGGAAGCAGTTCAAGTGTCGCTTGAGGCTATGGATGCACTGATTCAATTGTTAGTGGTCAGTGTTCATGATTTAGCAGATGATAATGGTTATGTGTTCATGGGTGATTTAGGAAACTTAATCATGAAGAAACAACCCGACTTTGATCCTCGTAACTATGGATTCTTTCAGCTGACACCCTTGATTGAATCCTTACACTTGTTTGAAATTGATGAACGACGCATTCCAAACTCCAATGTTAAACATGTTTTTGTTAGGAATAAACAATGAATCTTAAGCAATCTTTAGTTTTAGTGAGTGAGTCGATCCAACGATCCAATCTCTTGGGACTGCTTCAAATTCCTTTTGAAACCACAGCTCCTATTGGTGAGGAAATTTATGATGGCTCATTATCAGCACAAGAGCAGATTGAGAATATTGCGGAGCAAAAGGCGCGTTCAGTAAGGCATCTGTATCCTAATAAAACACTGATTGCAGCAGATACTGTGATCCTATGTGATGATGAAATATTAGGGAAACCGATTGATGCAGATGATGCTTTTAAGATGCTTAGAAAATTATCAGGCAGAGTGCACCAAGTTATTACTGGTGTATGCATTATTAATAATGATACTGTGGATGTTTTCTCCAATACAACAAGCATTGAATTTTATGAGATGTCGGATGCTGAAATACAAGCTTATGTTGATGGTGGAGAACCTTTTGGACGATCTGGTAGCTACAGCATTCAATCGGGTGCTAGTTTATTTCTTAAACGTGTGGAAGGGGATCTCAACTCAGTTGTAGGACTTCCCATTGGACAGGTATACCAGCACTTAAAACAACTCTAATCAAAAACGTTTCTGAACCCTTTCTAGCGGTAAGAAACGTTTTTTATACTTTTAGATGCATATAATATAAAACTAACAAAAGAACTTAAAGACTTGTGTATTTATTGATTGAGTGCAATTTTAATCTGTGATAAGATAATTCTTAATCATTGAAAGTGGGTGCCTTATGTTAAAAGAGTTTGTTCAGTATTATAAGCCGCATAAAAAATTATTGGCTTTAGTATTAAGTGGTGTTGTAGCGTTTGCTCTTATCGAGTTATCAATACCTGTATTCACACGTTATATTTTAAACGTTTTAATTCCGAATAAAGATATCAATCAGGTCATAAATGTATCTCTGATTCTGATTGGACTGTTGATTATTTATGCATTGATGCACTATCTTGTGGGATATTTTGGTCATATGTTAGGGATCAAAATCGAAAAAGACATGCGTTCAAAAGCATTTGCTAAATTACAAAGTCTATCCTTTGATTACTATGATACCAATAAGACAGGGGTCATTATGACTCGTTTAACCAGTGATCTGCATGAAGTTGCTGAGCTGGCTCACCATGGTATTGAAGAAGTTGTAGCTGTTACGTTAATGATGGTTCTAGGTTATCTGTATTTGATTCGCTTGGACTTTTGGGTCACTACAATCCTATTTGTTGTGTTTATCAGTCTGATGTTTGGATTGATGTATTCACGTCGTGGCATGATTCAGGGCTTTCGAGTCCTTAGACGTGAGCATGCACAAATCAACAGCCGTCTTGAAGGGAGTATTTCTGGAGTTCGTTTAACCCGTGCATTCTCTAATGAAATGTTTGAAAGTGCTAAATTTGAAAATGATAATGATATTTATATCGATGCTTATAAAGGGGCCTATCGAGCACTGGGTAGAGCTAATGCGATGAACCAGTTCTTTGTTCAGTTCATCAACGTTGCAGTACTTGTCAGTGGTGCATTCCTTGTAATGAGCAATCGTTTTACATCCGGTGACATGTTTGCCTACTTCCTCTATTTCAGCATGCTGGTAGGTCCTATTAAGCGTCTTATGACCATGCTAGAAACATTCCAACAAGGGTGGGCTGGGTTTGAGCGTTATATGGAACTCATCAGTGAACCTATTACCATTCAAGATGCTCTTGATGCTTATGATCTTGGGGAAGTTGATGGTAACATTCGTTTTGACAATATTGATTTTGCATACTCCGGTGAAAAAGATACCGTCTTAGATGGTTTCAGTCTTGATATCAATCAAGGTGAGATGGTAGCTCTTGTGGGACCAAGTGGGGTTGGTAAAACTACCGTTGCACAATTAATACCACGATTCTATGAAATCAGTGGTGGTGATATTTATATTGATGAACACAATATTAAAGATGTCAGCCTTGAATCACTACGCCGTCATATCGGTTATGTCCAACAAGATGTCACCATATTCTGGGGTAGCATTGGGGAAAACATTGCTTATGGAAAACCTAGTGCAAGCCAGGAAGAGATTGTCGAAGCTGCTAAAAAGGCGAAAATTCATGACTTCATTCAATCACTCCCTGAAGGGTATGACACCATGGTAGGAGAGCGTGGGGTTATGTTATCAGGTGGTCAAAAACAACGCATCTCCATTGCTCGTATCTTCTTGCGTGATCCACGCATCTTAATTCTTGATGAAGCAACCAGTGCTTTAGATAATATTACTGAAAGTATCATCCAAGAAAGTCTTGAAGAGTTATCCAAAGGACGTACTGTTGTTGCTATTGCACACCGCTTAAGTACCATCCATAATGCTGATAAAATTGTTGTTATGGGTAAAGAAGGCATTGTTCAAATGGGAACCCATGAAGCATTGCTTGAAGAAGAAGGTCACTATAAGGACCTTTATGAAGCAAGTACAAAATCACTTGCTTAGGACTAAGACGATCATTCGTCTTTTTCTTTTTCAATTCATGCATTTTACACACTGCCTGAAAGCAATATAGGATATACTAGTTACAGAAAACAAAGATCTTAAAAGGAGAGTAGACTATGAAACAAATAAAACTGAATAGTGGACACATGATTGATATTGTGGGTTCAGGGACCAATACTTTTGGTAAAGAAAATAATGATTACTATGCACCCATCACAATGGATACAAGAGAACTAATGGATGCTATTGAAGTGGGATACCGTCATTTTGATACAGCAATCTCATATCGTAATGAAGCAGTTGTAGGAAAAGCGATTAAGGAATCAGGACGTGGTCGCAGTGAATTCTTTATTACATCAAAGATACCTGGTGAAGAACCTTATATTTCTGATGTTGCTTTAGCAGTTACAAGCAGTCTTGAGAAACTTAATGTTGATTACATCGATCTGTATCTAATACATCATCCATGGGATGATAATGCAGCCATGTTAGAAATGTGGAAAACTCTAGAAGGCTACGTTGAAGAAGGTGTTTTACGCAGTATTGGCGTCTCTAACTTCACTAAAGAACAACTGGATTACATCATTGAACACGGTACGATTAAACCAGCGGTCAACCAAATCCAATCTCACCCAGGACACTGGAACGATGAGCATGTAGCATATTGCCAATCAGTTGGAGTCGATGTAGAAGCGTGGGGTCCATTAAGTAGAACAACACTTGAATCCCGTGATGCACTAAGTGAAATAGGTAAACAATACAATAAAACATGGGCACAAGTTGCACTTCGTTATCAAATTGAACGTGGTGTTATTGTGATCCCGAAATCTCACAATAAGACAAACCAAGCACTAAATCTAGAAATCTTTGATTTTACTCTTAGTGATGCTGACAAAGAGGCTATTAAAGCACTATAAAGCATGGATTCACTTGCATTATCAACACATTTTAGTTAATATAGATAGTGCATGCCGCCATAGTTCAGTGGCAAAATAGAGCAATGGTAATGCTCAGTCCCGAGTTCGATTCTCGGTGGCGGCACCATGAACAATTTAACCCACTCTTGAGTGGGTTTTCTTTTCTTTATTTAGTCATGGAGATACAGTGGGGATACAAACAACAAAACATTTTCTAATCTATTAATATTATTTTGTAAGATTTCTATGGGATTTTCCTATTAGTCTCACATAAACAAAAATAGTATGTTGACTGTACCTCTATATATGCGTGAAGTTGTCAACAAGGGATTAAGTTTGAAAAATATAAACTTGAGTCTAAACTTGGTTGTAGATTAAGGCTTGTGGGTTTTGTAGTGATAAACCTTGTAACTGTGATATTATTGTTTTATATGAATGTTTATTTAATTAAGTTTGGAGGTCTGTTATGACTGGTATTATACAATGGTTTAATGATAATCCTACAGAGACACTATGGATTCAAAAAATATTTTATTTAATTGTTTTAGCGATTGTTGTATTTTTTACTCAACGCTTTATTTCAAGGTTGTTTGCTATTGAAGGGAAAGATGATCGTCGTAAAACGGTATTTCCTATTTTCAAAGAAATCCTTGCTGCGATCATCTATTTTCTGGCATTTTGTTTGGTCTTAGAAATATTTGGTATTTCAACGACGCCAATTTGGACAATAGCA
>DEPV01000020.1:22557-30294 GCA_002358955.1 Erysipelothrix sp. UBA3383
GTAGCCGTTGGGTTTGGTGCTCAGCAAGTTATTAAAGATATTTTTAATGGATTTCTGATTCTTATGGAGGGTCAGTTTGAAGTTGGGGATTTTATTGAGATTAATGGTATTAGTGGAGAAGTTGAAGCCATTACATTACGTACTACAATTTTAAGAGATGGTGTTAATGGATCTGTTCATATTATTTCTAATGGACAGATTAATGTCATTACCAACTACTCTAAGAAATACATGATTGCAGTTGTAGACCTACCAATTCCTTTCGACTCAGATCTGGATTATGTTCTGGACTCATTGCACCAGTTAGGAAAAAATTATCCGAAATCCAAACGTCTGCTTGGACCTGTTAATGTTTTGGGTGTACGTGATTTTGATGCACGTAACTTGATCATACGAGTTATCTGTAAAACAAGAACTGGGGATAATTGGGCAGTGGAGCGTGATTTAAGACGTTATCTTAAGAATGGACTTGAAGAGTACAACATCTATCTTCCGCATCAACCTGTACAAGTTAAATCCGGTCGTAAGAAAGTTGAAGATGCTCTAAATGCTTAGTATTCTATTTCTTGTAATGTCTTTGCTTGGGTTTCTCTTGATGGGTTATGATAAGTATCAAGCCAAAAGTAGAAAACAAAGAATACCAGAATCTCTTTTCTTTACTGTTTCTTTATTGCTTGGAACCTTAGGAATTATTATTGGGGGCTTAATCTTTTCTCATAAGACATCAAAACGTAGTTTTCAGTTGAAAATATTATTGAGCTTTATTATACAATTAGCACTACTTTATATTTACTATCAAATATAGTAAAAAACAGGGTCGCACTCTTAGGTGCGACCCTGTTTTTATAGTAAGGCTTTAATTTTACGTAATGCTGCTTCAAGTTTTTCAGGAGTATTATCCTGATAAATACTTGTATCATACAAGGTTGATAAGTCCTCGTTGGAATGTGGTATAAGATGTAAGTGATAATGCTTCAAGCTGTTCATTGCTCCATTATTTTGAAGTAAGATAACACTGCTTGCATCAAAAGCTTTCATCAATAGTGGTTTGAGAGTTTTTGCTGTTTGAATGATATCCAAATGAATTGCATCTGGAATATCATCGACAGATTCATAATGTTCTTTGGGAAGAATTAAGATATGACCATAACTGAAAGGATATAAGTCGAGAATGACATTAACATGTTCAGTCTCTAAGACTTTGTAAGTAGGGATGGTATTATTTGCTAATTGGCATCCGATGCACATTTTATTGTACCGGTGTGAGTTCGATGAACTCATCTATGCGTTTTACAATCTGGTCAAGACTTGATTCCCAGAATTTAACATCCGTAACATCGATGTTTGCTAATTTACCAACATCTTCACAGTTCATGGTTGTTGTTGCTGTTAGAAGTGCTCCGTATTGTTCTACAAAAGGTGCTCCCTCTTCTTCAAATTTTGCATATAGACCTAAAGCAAAGAGTCCCCCATAAGCATATGGGAAGTTATAGAATGATAATCCTGGTGAGTAGTAATGTCCTTTGTTTAACCACATGTATGGGTGTAAGGCATTCTCATCAAGACCATCACCATAAGTATCTTTTTGTGCTTGAATCATAATGTCTTTGAAGTCTTGTGCTGATAAGAATTCATTTTGACGGCGTCTGAATGCTTCAGATTCAAATTTATAACGTGATGCAATATCAACAATGATTTGCGTTGAATCTTGTAATGAATTTTCTAAAAGAATTAATTTCTCTTCAGGTGAAGCTGCTTCAATTGCTGCATTAAGAATGATGTTCTCACAGAATGTTGATGCTGTTTCAGCAACAGGCATAGAATAACGGGTGTTTAGAAGACTGTTATTTTGAATCTTAAGACCGTGGTATGCATGTCCTAATTCATGAGCCATTGTAACAACGGATGATGTTGATCCATCAAAGTTAGTCATAATGCGTGATTGTTTGATTTGTGGTAAGTTCATACAGAATGCTCCACCTCGTTTACCTTCTCGCGGTAAGAAGTCAATCCAGCCATTGTTGTATGCTGTATCGGTCATATCTGCTAGGTCATCAGAGAACTTACGGAATGAATCAACAATGAATGTTTGTGATTCCTTGATTGTATATGATTTCTTAACTTCTGATTCAAACGGTGCAAATAGGTCATAGAATGGTAATCCACCTTCATGTCCTAATAGTTTTGCCTTGTGTTTTAGGTAACGTCTAAATTCAGGAGTGTACTTTTCAATAGCACTCATCAATGCGTTTAAAGTTTCCTTTGTCATGTAAGATTGTTCTAGAGTCTTTTCTAGTGGTGAAGCGTATTGACGAAGTGCACTGACTTCATTGACTTCACCTTTAATGCTGTTTAATGCAAATGCAATGGAATCTTCCATCTTAGCACTAATTTCAAGTTCAGCAAGGTATGCATCCTTACGTGTTTGTGCATCATCAGATGTTGCTAAGTTACGTAGTGATGTTAACGTATGTGTTTCACCTCTAAAATCGATGGTTGTATTTGAAGTTAAGTGTGAGTGTAGTGAACTCCAGTTAGAACCGGCGTTGATGCTTAGTTTTGAAACTGCTTCTTCAACCTCATCACTTAAGTTGTGACTTGCGCCTTTAACAATGTTCTCTAATAAGAACTTGTGTTCTTTAATTAAAGCATCCTCTTGATACCAAGTATTAAGATCCTCTTTATGATCTGCTATAAATTGGTTGAATTGAGCATGAGGTACTGATAGGTTACTGACCAGTCCCATAATTTGTCCTGCTTTAGAGTTTGCTGTTGTATTTGTTGAATCAACAGAACGAACCAAGCTCACATAGGCTTGTGTGTTACGCAGCACTTTCATTAACTCCTGCTCATGTGATAACCACTGATTTAGGGATGATGCATCCTTAAGATTCAGTGCTAAATCTTTTGAAGTCTTGATGAAGCTTTCCAGTTTTGCAACATCAGCATCAAAGCCTTCATCAAAGCCATTGTATAAATCATTTAAATTCCATGTATTCATGTTTGTAGAATTCCTCCTTGTTTCTGAGGGTATTATATCATGAGCAAGATGTATTTTCATGATAGTTTTCAATTCTTTCATGAAAAGCCTTGCAAGAACTTTCTTAGAGTGCTATGCTTGTTGCAGAAAGGTTGGGTCATCTTATGCACAACATTCTTAATAACAGCTTTTTCTTTTTTAACTTTAAATAGAGGTTAATATCGCTACATCGATATTAACCATTTAGTTTTGGTTAAAATTGATAAGGCGACTCATACATATATAAAACAAGCACAGCCGCCTTATCACTAAGGGGGCATTTTTTATATAGAGGAGGACTAACAGATGAAAAAGTTAGCGGTAGTAATGGTAATGCTTTTAGTACTAGTAGGATGTGGAAGCAAATCACCACAAACAAATGATGCAACAAAGTATAAGATTGGGGTTATTCAATTAGCAGAACATCCATCTTTGGATGCAACATACGAAGGAATGAAAACTGTAGTAGAGAGTGCTTTAGGAAAAGACAATGTAACATTTGATTATAAAAATGCACAAGGGGTTATTGCGAATGCAGATATGATTGTCAGTAAATTTGTTAGTGAAGGTGTTGATTTGATTTATGCAATTGCAACCAATGCTGCTCAGTCAGCTTACAATGCAGCAGAAGGCACTGATATTCCAGTTGTATTTAATGCAGTAACTGATCCAGTATCAGCAGGTATTGTTGAAAGTTTGGAAAATCCAGGTAAAAACATCACTGGAGTCTCTGATTTATCACCTTTAGAACTTCAATTACAAATTGTTCGTGATATCTTACCGGATGCTAAACGTGTTGGTATTATGTATAACGTTGGTGAAAGTAACTCACCGATTCAAATTGATGTCCTTAAAAAAGTAGCGGGAAACATCGGTCTTGAAATTGTTGATAAAGGTGTGTCAGAACAATCTGAAATTCCACTAGTTGCTAAAGCGTTATCTTCAGAAGTGGATGCATTCTATAACATTACTGATAACATGATGGTTCAATCAACAGAGTTATTAGTCAGTATTGCAGATGAAGCTAAGATTCCTGTATTTGCTACAGAGGATGGTAAATTAGACATGGGACTGCTTGGTGCAGATTCATTAAGTTATGTTCGTTTAGGAGAAGTTGCAGGTGACCAAGTTGTCTCAATTCTTAAAGATGGTAAGGATGCAGGATCCATTCCAGTTACTGTTCTTAATGAAACTAAACTTTATTTAAATGAAAGTGTTGCTGAGAAATTAGGGATTGAGATTCCTCTAGCAGTCCTTGATCGCCTTGATAAATAAGGCTTAAAGTAGAATTTCCTGGGAAATATTGTTCTTTGAAAACTGTGAATATTTACAAAAGATAATGAAACTATTTACAACAATATTAAATTAGGCCTTGCATTGCTTGGCTTAATTTGATATTGTGAATTTAGAAAGGTTGGGATCCATATGAAAACAACACAACAATTACATCTGAATACCCAACTATCAAACTGGGCTTTCTATTACTATTATAAAAACTAGGTTAATATCTTTTGTAGATATTGGCCATTTTATATTGGTTCATCTACAAAAGCCCCTTACAAAATAGTAATTTATATTTCATTGTAAACTGGTATGTAGATGCCAGTTTTTTCTTATCAATAAAGGAGAAGAACAATGAAAAAAATATTGATAGCAATGATAACTGTACTACTACTGGTAGGGTGTAGTGCAAAAGGAGATAATACTTCAAAAGAATTTAAAGTAGGGGTGGTTCAGTGGGACAATCATCCTGCACTGGATGACTCATACACTGGAATGGTGAAAGGATTAGAAGAAGCAGGCTTAATGGACCGTGTATCGATTACACACCAAGTAGCAAATGGGCAAGCTCCTGATGCGGATCAAATCATTTCGCAATTTGTTGCAGAAGGTGTGGATCTTATCTACGCAATCGCTACACCAGCTGCTCAATCTGCACTGAATGCAGTTGAAGGTACTAACATTAAAGTGGTATTTGCTGCAGTTACAGATCCAATTGCAACAAATCTAGTGGATGAAGATGGCTTATCGGATGTTGTAACAGGAGTTTCAGATGCAGCTCCAATTGAATCACACATGAACTTAATTAAAGAGTTTCTACCTGATGCATCAAAAGTTGGAGTATTATTCAAAACATCAGAGGCAAACTCACTATTACAAATTGAACAGTTAAAAGAATTATTACCAAGTATGGATTTAGAACTTGTATCTAAAGGTGTAAATGAACACAGTGAAATTAGTTTTGCAGCAACACAAGTTGCTTCAGAAGTAGATGCATTCTACATCATCACAGATAATCTAATTGCAACAGCAGCGGGAGTTCTGGTAGATGCAGGTGTTAAAAAGGGCATCCCTGTATTTATGGCAGAGGATGGACAATTTGATCAAGGAATCTTTGCTTCGGATTCAATCTCATATGAAAATATGGGGATTCAAGCAGGAACTATGATATCAAGCATTCTTACTAAAGAATCAACAGTTAGAGACTTACCATTTCAAATTAGTAACGAAACAAACTTACTGGTTTCTAAGAAAATGGCAGAGGAATTAGGAATAGAAATTCCTAAAGCAATACAAGAGAGGGCGGAAGTGCGATAATGAATGAATTTTTAATAGATGTTATCATCCAAGGATTGTTATTTGGAGTAATGTCACTGGGAGTATTAATTTCATATAAAGTATTGGATTTTGCGGATTTATCAGTTGATGGAACATATCCACTGGGTGCTGCAATGAGTGCCATGTTGATTGTCAATGGTGTTAATCCATGGATTGCAATCATCATGTCTACACTTGCTGGGGCACTGGCTGGGTTTATGACAGGATTTCTACATGTTAAGTTAAAGATAGAGGGACTGCTTGCAGGTATCCTTGTTATGACAGGACTTTACTCTATTAACTTAATGGTAGCTGCTGGAAGTGTTAATGGAACGGTATCAAACATCGGCTTATATCAACATGATAATTTATTTTCAACAACTTGGTTGGAATCGATTGGGGCACCAAGTTTTCTAATTAATAATTACAAGATTATAGTACTTGCAGTGATTGCCATTGTGGTTAAATTACTAATCGACTGGATCTTAAGTACAAGATTGGGATACTTGATGAAAGTGACGGGTGATAATGAAGGATTAGTAGCACCTTTGGGTCATTCTTCAGGTCGTGTTAAAATCTTTGGATTGGCTTTATCCAATGCGATTATTGGGCTTAGTGGTGGTCTTGCTGCTTCAGTGAGTCGTTATTATGATATTACTATGGGGCAGGGAATGATTGTGCTTGGATTATCATCTGTCATTTTAGGTACAAGTTTACTTCGTAAAGTAAAAATTAAAGATACTACAAAGGTTATATTTGGTGCTATTGCATACCGATTAATCGTTGCGATTGCGATTGTAAATGGTTTACAACCACAACATATGAAATTAATGATTGTTGTTATCTTCATTGCAGTAATTGTATTCCAAAAAGCAAAAAAACCACAATTTAAGAAAAAAGAAATACACACTATTGATGAAACAAAGGAGGTCTCAAATGCTTAAAATTAATGATGTATCAGTAACGTTTAATCCAAATTCTGAAGCCGAAATGAATTTATACCAAGGGCTTAATACTGAAGTAAAAAAAGGAGAGTTTGTGACGGTTATTGGCTCTAATGGATCTGGGAAATCAACACTTTTAAACATGATATGTGGACAAGTGAAGCCAGATTGCGGCTCAATATTGTTTAAAGATAATAACATTATTAAGCAGAAAGACTACGTTCGATTCTCAGAAATTTCAAGAGTCTACCAAGATTCGATGGCGGGTACTTCTCCCAGCCTAACAGTGGAAGAAAACCTATCTTTGGCATCCCACAAACGTCACCTATTCAACTTCAAAAAGACATTGAATCGTAAGAAGAATAATACCTATAAAGATAAGTTGATGACGCTTAACATGGGTTTGGAAAACAAACTTTATACTAAAGTGGGGCAACTATCTGGTGGTCAACGACAAGCGTTGTCCTTGTTAATGAGTTTCATGAATGATCCTGAACTGCTTTTATTAGATGAACATACAGCTGCACTTGACCCAAAAAGCTCTGAAGCCATTATGAAATTAACGAATGACTTAGTTGCAGAAAGTGAAATTACAACTATTATGGTTACCCATAACTTGGAACATGCGCTTGAGTATGGCAACCGTTTATTAATGTTCCATGAAGGAAAAATAATCGTGGATCTTAATGCTGAAGAAAAAAGTAAGCTTACGAGTCGTGATCTTGTGGATTTATTTAAAGTCCATGACGAACATTTTACACAATCTTTATAATCGCTAAAAATGCGCTAGTAGTCTTCCTTATATAATAGAGCAAAAATTAATGCGGTTTAATCTGCATTAATGCTCCGTTATGTAGTGGACGTCTTAATAATCTATTGTCAGCTGTTGTGATACGACTGATTAATAGTGTTTAGAAATCCAATTATCTATTATATTAATATAAGAACGAATGTACGACATAGTAGTGTTTATGAGAATTTGCTAAATTCTTTTGGATTAAAGTAAAATAACTGTTGACATGTATTACCTCAAGTGGTATTATAGTTAAGCGCTAAGGGAAACCGGGGCGCAGAAATGGTCTTTGAAAACTAAATAGGAAATATACAATTTCAATTAAACAAACAACAAAACGAACTAAAAATAATAAGTTCAAACTCGTCAGAGTTAAAATTATG
>DEPV01000034.1 GCA_002358955.1 Erysipelothrix sp. UBA3383
GGAGCAGTATTTAACATTACAATCACACGATTGAAGCGACAAACTGCTTTGTTTTAAAGTTTATATAAATCCAGTTCAATCATCACAGGACAGTGATCACTACCCAAGATGTCATCAAGGATATCTGCATCTACAATCGCATCTTTAAGTGGATTTTCAACAATGAAGTAGTCAATTCTCCACCCAATGTTACGACTTCGTGCTGCAGTACGATAACTCCACCAGGAGTAGCGTTCTGTAACATCTGGATACAGGTGTCTGAAACTATCTGTAAATCCAGCATCTAAAAGTGCGCTCATTTGATCGCGTTCTTCATCTGTAAACCCAGCATTACGACGGTTGGTTTTTGGATTTGCTAAATCGATTTCTTGATGGGCAACGTTTAAATCACCACATAAGACAACCGGTTTATCAAGGTCTAATAGGAAAGCTCTGAAATCATCTTCCCACTGCATGCGATAATCAAGACGTTGAAGTTTATTCTGTGAGTTGGGTGTATAAACATTCACCAGATAAAAATCATCATACTCTAAAGTAATGACACGTCCTTCTGTATCGTGCAGTTCATGCTTGATACCATATTGAACGGATAAGGGTTCTACCTTAGTAAAGATTGCAGTACCCGAATACCCCTTCTTCTCTGCATAGTTATAGAAGGCATGATACCCCTCTTTATTATAATCAGTTTGTCCCTCTTGCATCTTAATTTCCTGTAAGCATAAGACATCTGTATCCATTGCAGTAAATAAATCATCAAAGCCTTTATTTAGTACGGCTCTAAATCCGTTAACATTCCATGATATGAGTTTCATCATAACCTCCTCAAACATTCTACAAATATTATAACAGAGCCACTCTCAGTTGCTAGAGAAGGACTTTTAATTCTCTTAAAGGTATATTCATTGGACCATATACCGTATAATAGAATGCAAGAAAGAGGTGACTTATGCATACCGTTCATATCATTCAACACCAACATGGCAAACCCTTAAAGAAACAATTATTACAAAATCACAACTCACTTCATTTTACTGAGGTCCTTCCTTTTAACATTGCTTTTAAGATGGATTATGATGCTGCTGAAATCATGCTTGAAACATATCACATCATCAAAGCATTACCCTTAAAGACACTGAGCACTGCTGCTTTAAACCCAAGTAATATTGAAAGTTACCTCGCTTTGATTCAAGACTTACACTTATATGGTATTGACCCATCGACCTTACCTCAAGATACATCCCTTCAAAAAGATAACTATTGTGTTATCAATGCGATCGTACATCTAATTCCCAAGCCACAAGTCAATAAAGATATTCAATACATTGCGTATGATCACTTTTTAAGTCATGCAGAATTAAGTTTCTTAAAGCACCATAATATTCAAATCAACACGATTGAATCTATTGAACCCATTAAGACCCATCAAAAATCATTAAACGTACGTCATGAATTTGAAAGTGCAATCCAGTACATTCTTAAAGAACGCATATCAAATCCTGTATTTGTAGTTCCAAATCTAGCTGATAAACTACCTCTTATTGAATCCATCTTATTACGTTACAATATGCCAATCAAACTCCAAGATCGCTCACCCTTATTAGTACGTAAGAAATACCAAGCACTTCTAGACTACATGAATCAACCCACTCAAAATAATTTAATCGGACTTATTGAAAACCACGCATTCTCTTTAAAAGCCAGTCATGAGATGATTTTTCTCATCAAGCATTTCAACCTATCGAATGTACTTCCTACATCACTAAAGTCTACTCAAAAAGATGTGGATCTTATCATTACACGCAATATGGAAGACTATACGGACTTCGTTGATGCCATTAACATGCTTTTACAAGCCACTACTTTACAAGAGCAAATCATTGCAGGATACCAACATCTACTGGAATTGAATCAAGATAACCTCAGTCCATTAAAACAATTCATCGAGGCACAAGCACATCTTTATGATGATGCGCTTCGTCCTTTTATGATCCACCAACTCAAAAAGATCGATGCCGTGAACTTAGATACGGATGCATTTACATTCTATGATCTGAATGATTTCTCAATTGAGACTGAAAGTAATGTGTTTGCAATCGATATGGGCTCAAAAAACTTTCCGGCTGTCAGTGCTAATACTGGAATTCTTGATGAATCCTATCGTAAAGACATTCCGTGCTACCCAAGTCTTGAAGTTCGCACAAAACATCAACTCAAACAGAAATATACATTTACAAAAAGAAGCAATCATTTAAACATTTCATACTCCATTACAAACTATGAAGGAAAAGCACAAGAACCCTCATTTGAAATGTTCCATGATGCCAAGTCCATCACACTTGCGCCCATCTATCAAAAAACATCACCCATTCAGCAAGACTTCAAACTGAATCCAGGCTATGTTAATGAACTTTTAAAAGTTGATGGTAAAATCCGAAGTAGCATCACTGCTCTTGAAATGTACAGCAGTGACCCTGTTAACTTCTTTATCCAAAGTGCACTAAAGTATAGAGAACCGCGCTACCCACAAATGGGCCCTCTAGAGCTTGGAAACTTCAATCATGATTACCTTGAAGCAAAAATGAAAAATACCGCAATTCAAGATGATCTCTGGTCACAATTTCCCGAAACAGACCTTAAAATCAAAATGGTACAAGCACGCAACGAGAAATTAATGACACAGAACCTTGAATTCATTCAGGAATCTTTAGAGGCTAGTGTTTTACATCCCACATATTTTGAATATGAATTTGAAGAAGCTGAACTCTTTCCACAATTCATCATTCGCGGTAAAGTCGACCGTGTCGATATCTTTGATGATGAATTTATGATCATTGACTATAAGTCATCTAAAAACATTTTGAATGTACGTAGCATACAAGATGGTCAACAACTGCAGTTATTAACATATGGATTCATTCTCGAGAAACATCTGCAAAAAAATCTATTGGGTGTTTATTACTTAGCACTGCGTGGGGGTAACAATGCGATTTCACAATATTCCTATGCTGCTACAAAAGGTTTGAGTTCCGTTGAATCAGAGCCTAAACATCTATGGTTGAGTGAGCGTCGTTATCTGGGTATTCTCTTTCAAGAGATCCATGGCGAATTCTCATCATCAGCCTACCATCAACGTTTACGAACCAATAAACTTGGAGAAGTGCTGTTGCATGGTAAACCCTTCAATAAAATATTAACCCATCAAGTGATTCGCGAGGTGTACCAGCGCCTTTACACAAGTATTTCAAGTGGTAACTTCAATCAATATGAAGTTGAAAGAAATCTTAAAGCACCACAGTATCTAAAATTAACGGAGGAAGACAATGAATTATAAACCATCACAACAAGAAGCCATTGATCATTTAGATTCTAATGTCATCGTTCCTGCATCAGCAGGTGCTGGTAAGACAGCAGTTTTAATTGCACGTCTTATGAAACGTATTATTGTAGATGAAGTGGAACTGGATGAAATTTGTGCCATGACTTTTACTGAGGCTGCTGCTTCAGAAATGAAGGTTCGTTTGATGAAAGCACTCAATGAGAAATTTGAAGAAGAACCCAGTGATTTTATCACCAAACAAATCTCACTTTTAGAAACTGCACACATATCAACCATTCACTCCTTCTGTTTAAACATCGTTAAAAACTATGGCTACATCATCGGTATTGATCCTGATCAAACACAAAACATACTGCCACCTGCAGAACAAAATATTCTAAAGGAAGAGGCCATTGCACTAACCATTGAATCCATGATTCAAGAAGACTTTGAACAAGCCCAATACTTACTTGAAGTCTTCAGTTCCAACCCACTAAACTTTAAATCCTTAGAAGATGCGATTGTTACTGTTTATGAGTGGTACAGTGAACAAAGCAATCCACAATACCATATCGATTCACTCTTAGAAACTTACCAAGCACAAAGCATTGATGAGCTCTCACAGGCCCATCAAGATGTTTTCTATAATTACTATTTACTTGAAATTTCAACATTGATAGATTATCAATCAAGTGCTTATGAAATGGCTGCATTGGCACTGGGTGATACCATGACAAAACTTCAAGCAGAAGCCATGACATCTTTAGAAACCAACATGGGTAAACTGGTCCAAATCAAAGGTCAAATAGAAAACCGTGATCCTCGATTCTATGATGACCTCCCCTATGCACTGGATACCTTCTACCCTCGTATCAACAAGCATCCAGACTATTCAAAAGCTAGCAAAAGTGCTGCCGAAGTAACTTCGCGGCTGATGGAAAACCATCGTACTCTAAGCGAAGAGTTTACGATACTTAATGGGCAATACCCTATT